>NZ_JBIUVO010000002.1:0-212507 GCF_044742995.1 Pseudomonas sp. NPDC087803 | reverse complement strand
TCGAAGTTGCGGGAGATGACGTGGGTCGGGTCGCCGATCATGGTGTATTCGATTTTGCCGATGGCTGGCGAGGTGTTGTGCCAGGCAGCGTGAGCAAAGTGGGTGTCGGTCGAAACGCTGTAGATTTCTACGCCCAGTTTCTGGAACGCAGCGTAGTTGTCGGCCAGGTCTTCCAGCTCGGTTGGGCAAACGAAGGTGAAGTCGGCTGGGTAGAAGAACACTACGGACCATTTGCCTTTCAGGTCAGCGTCCGAGACTTGTACGAAGTCGCCGTTTTTGAACGCGGTAGCTTTGAACGGTTTTACTTGGCTGTTGATGATAGGCATTGATGACTCTCCGTCAGGGTTGTGAATTCGATGGGTGAATCCTACCCACTCACTCGACGGATGGCTCATTGGCAAACCTGATGCTGCTGATTTGTTTTCGCTATTAGCTGACTGTATTAATAGAAGAAAACCATATCTACGGCGATAGCGGCTTATCCGTAATCCGAGCCATCCCGTGAAAGGGGCTGGCTTCAACATAGCGCATGGCTGACTTCATATCCTTCCAGCCGACGTAACTCATCAACGATTTCAGATCCCAGCCGCTTTGATGCGCCCAGGTGGCGAAGCCGCGGCGCAGGGAGTGGCTGGTGTAACGCTCGGCCGAGATGCCGGCGCGCTCCAGCGCCTGGCGCAGCAGTGGAATGACACTGTTGGCGTGCAGCCCCTCCTCGCTCAGATGGCCCCAGCGGTCAACGCCGCGAAACACCGGACCGCGCACCAGCGCGGCCTCGGTGATCCAGTCGATGTAGGCCTGCACCGGGCACAACTTGAGCAGCGCCGGCGCCTGATAGGTCTGCCCGAGATTGTCGCGATCGCCTTTGCTGCGTGGCAGATACAGGGTGATGCCGCTTCCGGCGTGCGCCTGCACATGCTCGATTTGCAGACGACACAGCTCATCACTGCGAAAGCCACGCCAGAAGCCCAGCAGGATCAGCGCCCGATCGCGATAGGCCTTGAGCAGTTGCGGACGATCCTGATTCTGCCTGGCGTTGCTGGCTTCCTGCTCCAGCCAGTCGACCACCTGCTGCAGATCGTGCAACTGCAGCGGCTCGGCCTGTTTTTCCTGCGCCGGGTGCAGCGCGCGAATGCCTTTGAACACCTTGCGCACCACCGGCGCCTTGGTCGGATCGGCAAAGCCCTGACTGTTGTGCCACTGCGCTAGCGCCGACAAGCGTAGCTTCAGCGTATTGATCGACAGCACGCCGGCATGCTCGACCAGGTACCGCGCCACGCTGTCGGCCGTCGCCGGCAGAAACCCGCCCCACTTCACTTCAAAGTGTTCAATCGCCGAGCGATAGCTGCGGCGAGTGTTGTCACGGGTGGCGGCTTGCAGGTAGCGATCGATATCGCTCATGGGCAGGGCTCTCGCAGGCGTACTGATTCAGGGCTGGAAAACGCAATTTAAGCACCTGACACTGGGTAATACCAGTATATCCCGCCTCTTATTAACCAATTATTTATCTTTATTTTTAGCGTGGTACACTGCGTTCTTTGGTGGCATGTACCACAGTACGAAAAGGTAGGAGTTCACATGGCCCGTGGTGGCGTAAACAAAGCAGTGGTGCAGATCGCGCGCACAGCGATTCTGGCCCGAGGCGAACACCCAAGCATCGATGCAGTACGCATCGAGCTGGGCAACACCGGTTCGAAAACCACGATCCATCGCTATCTGAAAGAGCTGGATGACGGCAGCCAACCGGTCGAAGCGTCCGCCGAACCGATCAATGACGAGCTGAGCGCACTGGTCTCGCGTCTCGCCCAGCGCCTGAAAGAACAGGCGCAAGAGCCCATCGAGCAGGCTCGCGAGCAGTTCGAAGAGCAACGTGAAGCGCTGGAATCGGAACTGAAACAGGTGCGCCAGGCACTCGAACAACTGGAACAACAGCACGACATTCAAGGCGCTGCACTGGCGCGAGAATCCGAAGCGCTGAAAGAAACCCGCTCGATGCTGCAGACCGAGCAAACCCGCAACGCCGGACTGAATCAGGCGCTGGCGGATTTCGAGTTGCGCCTGCAGGACAAAGACGAGCAGATCCGCTCGCTGGAAGAGAAACACCTGCACGCCCGCGATGCGCTTGAGCATTACCGCAACGCCAGCAAAGAGCAGCGCGAGCAGGAACAAGCCCGCCACGAAGGACAGCTTCAGCAGTTGCAGATGGAATTACGCCAGGCGCAACAAAGTGCGCTGGTGCGTCAGGACGAGATCACGCAACTGCATCGCGACAACGAACGTCTGCTCACGGAAAACCGTGGCACGCAGCGCGAATTGGGCCTGATGCAAGATCAGCTCAAGCACAGCAACCAGCGCCAGGATCAGTTGCTGGAGCAAGCGACTCGCGTCGACAACGAACGCACCCTCCTCCAGGAGCGCCTACGCGTGGCCCTGCTGGAAAGTCAGACGCTGAAACAGAACGTCGACGAACAGCTGCTGCTCAATCAGTCACTGGAGAAGGAACTGACCAAAACTCAGGCCAGCCTCGAAGACAGCTTGCGTCTGGCGGCTACCGTTGCGGCAGCGCCAGACACAGCCAAAGCGAAAGCGAAAGACGTTTAAGCGCCGACCGGCGTACGCATGGTGACGAACTCTTCGGCGGCCGTCGGGTGAACCCCGATCGTGTCGTCGAAGTCACGCTTGGTCGCGCCAGCCTTCAGCGCGATCGCCAGGCCCTGAACGATCTCACCCGCGTCCGGGCCGACCATGTGGCAACCGAGAACTTTGTCGGTCTTGCCGTCGACCACCAGCTTCATCAGGGTTTTCTCCTGACATTCGGTCAGGGTCAGCTTCATCGGGCGGAAGCGGCTCTCATAAATCACCACCTCATGCCCCGCCTCCCGCGCCTCTTCTTCGGTCAGGCCGACGGTGCCGATGTTCGGCAAGCTGAACACGGCGGTCGGGATCATCTTGTAATCCACCGGGCGATATTGCTCAGGCTTGAACAAGCGTCGCGCCACCGCCATGCCTTCGGCCAGCGCCACGGGCGTCAGTTGCACGCGACCGATCACATCGCCCAGCGCCAGAATCGACGGCTCGCTGGTCTGGTATTGCTCGTCGACCTTGATGAATCCCTTGTCGGTGAGCTGCACATCGGTGTTTTCCAGCCCCAGGTTGTCCAGCATCGGACGCCGGCCCGTGGCGTAGAACACGCAGTCGGCTTCCAGCACGCGGCCATCCTTGAGGGTCGCCTTCAGGCTGCCGTCAGGCTGTTTGTCGATACGCGCGATGTCGGCGTTGAATTGCAGGTTCATGCCACGCTTGGTCAGTTCTTCCTGCAGATGCTTGCGCACCGAACCATCGAAACCGCGCAGGAACAGATCGCCGCGATACAGCAGCGTGGTGTTCGCGCCCAGGCCGTGGAAAATCCCGGCAAACTCGACGGCGATGTAACCGCCACCGACCACGAGCACCCGCTTCGGCAGTTCTTTGAGGAAGAATGCCTGATTGGAGCTGATCGCGTGTTCGTGCCCCGGAATTTCCGGAATCTGCGGCCAGCCACCGGTGGCGATCAGAATGTTTTTCGCGGTAAAACGCTCGCCGTTGACCTCGACTTCATGCGGGCCGACGATCTTCGCGTGGGCTTCGTGCAGGGTCACGCCACTGTTGACCAGCAGGTTGCGATAAATGCCGTTGAGGCGATTGATCTCGCGGTCCTTGTTGGCGATCAGCGTCGCCCAATCGAAATTCGCTTCACCCAGGCTCCAGCCGAAACCGGAGGACTGCTCAAAGTCTTCGGCGAAATGCGCGCCGTACACCAGCAGTTTTTTCGGCACGCAACCGACGTTGACGCAGGTGCCCCCCAGGTAACGGCTCTCGGCCACCGCCACTTTCGCGCCGAAACCGGCGGCAAAACGTGCAGCGCGCACACCGCCGGAACCGGCGCCAATCACATACAGGTCAAAATCGTAGGCCATTTCTATCTCCTCGGCAGGCCATCAGCATACCTGCAGCGCTCCATTGGGCAAGCGTTGTGCGCAGCTTTTCGCCTCGATCAGCGCTGCCGGGAAACATCTCCAGATAATAATATTTCTCGTTTGTTACTAAATCGCCAGGCTGTACCTCGTCTTTGAACCAATGGATTTTTCCCCTCGAAGACAAGGAGTCGGCTGCGATGTTCGCGCCCATTACCCGTTCCATGACCCTCACTTTCGGCTTGTGCAGCGCGGCGTTGAGTGCCGATCTGCTGGCTGAAACCGCTCCTGAAACTGCCGCTCAGGCGCTGGAGCTGGAGTCCACCAGCGTCACCGCCCAGGGCCTGGGCATTAACACCGAGAACAGCGAGTCCTACACCACCGGCGCGATGAGCACCGCGACGCGGATGAACCTGTCGATCAAGGAAACCCCGCAATCGGTGTCCGTGGTCACGCGCCAGCAGATGGATGATTTCAAGCTCGGTACCTTGTCCGAGGCCATGAGCCAGACCACCGGCATCGTGGTGCAGCACAACGACTCGGATCGGGTCAGCTATTCGGCGCGCGGCTACTCGATCGACAACTTCCAGATCGACGGCATGCTGAACACCTTCAGCTACATGAAATCCGATGCCGACACCATTATCTACGACCGCATCGAAGTGGTCCGCGGCGCCACGGGACTCACCACCGGCGCAGGCGATCCTTCGGCGACCATCAACATGGTCCGCAAGCGCCCGACCGCCCAGATACAGGCGCTGGCGGGCGTCAGCGGCGGCAGCTATGACGACTACTACAGCTACGTCGATGTCGGTGGTCCACTGGCGTTCGATGGCCGGTTACGCGGGCGCACGGTGCTGGCTTATCGCGACAGCCAGTCATTCCGTGACAAATACGCGCTGCAACGCGAGGTCGGCTACGGCATCCTCGAAGCCGACCTGACCGAGTCCACCACCCTCGCCGTCGGTTACGACTATCAGGACAAGCAGGTTCAGGGCACCTCGTGGGGCACCGTACCCTATTGGAATGCCGAAGGCGGCAAGGCCGGACTCGGCCGATCGACCAACATGGCCACGTCCTGGAGTTCCTGGCCGCTGCGCGACAAAACCGCCTTCGCCACGCTCGACCAGCAACTGGCAGGTGGCTGGCATCTGAAAGCCGCCTACACCCATCGCAAGAGCGACACTGACGGCAAAATCTATTACGGCGGTGGTGGCTTCCCCGAAGCCGATCGCAGCGGCATGTCCGCCAACACCAGCCACATGGCCGGCGAACAAAGCATGAAGGCGTATGACTTCAATGTCGCAGGCCCTTACTCGTTGCTCGGTCGCGAGCACGAAATGATGTTCGGCTATGGCGAAGCCGAACGCCGCTCGGATGATCCCTACACCATCGCCGGCGCAGTACCCGCCGGTTATGAAAACATCCGCGACTGGAAATACATGGGCGACATCGGCAAATTCCCGGACACCGTGACCGACTTGAGCGGCTTCAAGGACTACACCCGGCAGAAGGCCGGTTATCTGGCGACCCGCCTGAGCCTTACCGACGAGCTGCATGCTGTGCTCGGCAGCCGCTACGGCAGCTGGAAGACCGCCAGCACCACCAACAGCTACAACGACAATCTGCAACTGAGCGGCGTCGACAAAAGCTCCCAGCAACACAACGACATGTGGACGCCATACGCCGGCCTGCTGTACGACCTGACGCCGGAATACACCGCGTATGTCAGCTACACCGATATCTTCAAACCGCAGACAAAGCGCGATGCCAGTCGCCGATACATCGACCCGGTGGTCGGCAGCAACTACGAGCTGGGCCTCAAGGGCAGTCTGTTGGAGGAACGCCTGAACCTCAGCACGGCGCTGTTCTGGAGCAAGCAGGACAACGTCGCCGAGCTGGACGATTCGGTGGCGCCGGATCCGGTGACCGGCGAGCAGTTCTACAAGTCCGGCGGCAAGGGCAACAAGGTCAACGGCTTTGAAGCGGAGGTCTCCGGGGAGGTTCTTGAGGGCTGGAACATGACCGCCGGCTACACCTACACCCACTCGGTCAACGGTGAAAAACAGCGCACCAATACCAATGAGCCGCTGAACATGCTGCGCCTGTCCACGGCCTATCGTCTGCCGGGCAACTGGCACGCGCTGACCGTCGGTGGTGCGGTGAACTGGCAGAGCGACGTCTATGGTGCGGCCAACCGCCCGGTCGGCCGTGGCGCCAACGGCCGGATCATCACCGAACGGTCGCGGATCAATCAGAGCGCCTACACCGTGGTCAAGCTGATGTCGCGCTATGAATTCGACAAGCACCTGTCGGCATCGCTGAATGTCGATAACCTGTTCGACAAGAAGTATTACGACAACGTCGGCTTCTACAACGGTGTGTACTGGGGCGACCCGCGCACGGTGACCCTGAGCCTGGACTGGAAACTCTGACCAATCCACGCAAACAGAACCCCTGTGGTGAGGGGATTCATCCCCGATGGGTCGCGAAGCGGCCCCACTCTCTCAGTGACGCGCAATGCATCACCAAACCCCCTCACCACCACTGTTAACCCCGAGTTAATTCCCCTCAGGGACACTGTGCCCCGAGATCTGCTTCATGGACGAACGGCTCCGACGATTTTCAGTAGGAGGCACCATGAACACCAGCACCGTAATTCTTGCCGGGCTTCTCGCTCTCGGTTCCGCCAGCGCCTTTGCCGAGGGCGGCGCCGAACGCATGCGGCATTACTATGACAACTTCCCGGTCCACCACGCGCAAGGCGCGCCGCAGACCGACAGCAAAGCGCCGGAACTGAAGGTTCCGGACGATCAGACCGCGCAAGTCACCGAGTCTTATCGCGACTGATTCAGCGAGCAACCGATGGACCTCCGATGGCTCCGCTCTGGCCTTGGAGATGACAGTTGGGCGCTCTGACGGGGCGCCTTTTTTTATGCCTGCAGATCCTTGATCCAGAACAGCATGCGGCCATGCGCGGGGTCGAACATGCCGGCGGCGAAACCGAACTTTTGATAGGCGTTCTGCGCCACCGCATTGCCTTCGAGCACTTCCAGTGTGATCTTGCAGCAACCGCGTTGACGGGCGATGTCCTCGACCTTGCGCAGCATCTTCTGGCTCAGTCCGAGGCCGCGAAATTTGTTCACTACCGCCACGTCATGCACGTTGACCAGCGGTTTACAGGCAAACGTCGAGAACCCCTCAAAGCAGTTCACCAACCCCGCCGGCTCACCGCCGACGAACGCCAGCACGCTGAACGCATGAGGTCTGCGGGCCAGCTCTTCAGGCAGACGACGCAGCAACTCCGGGGCAATCGAATGGCCGCCGCCCATGGGATCTTCTGCGTAATGATTGAGCACGATGCCGATGGCTTCGGCGTGCAGTGGATTGGTGTAACTGGCTTGCAGCACAAGAATTTCCGCGGAATCCATTTCCATCCCCGATCATGGCCCCGGCGTGCAAAGTGCGCACCTGAAAGGCTGCTCGACCTTAACGCGAGGATGTCGCGCGCCACAACCCAAGAAACTCAAATATTGATCCGATAACAAATCCCTGTAGGAGCTGCCGCAGGCTGCGATCTTTTGACTTTTCAAACATCAACGCCCCCAAATCAGCTCTTCGGTCCACCCCAACTCGGCAAAATCCTGAGCACGCAACCCACTCTCGCCGGCACAGAAGAACTCATCCAGTTGCGGCGGTTTTACCGATGTCGCGCTGAGCATCGTATGCACCTGGCCACGATGATGCATCTGGTGCTCGAACAGGTGCGAAAGCAGGCGCAGGCGGCTGTCGTGTTGCGGCGTTTCCCGGGCGATGCTGACGATCCGCCCCAGATCGGCATCGCGCAATTGCTCGCAATAGGCGATCAGTCGCCGGTCAACGTGCGCCTGTTCTTCGCGCAGCGTTGCGGCCTCGGTAAACGGCTCATCACGCTTGAAAAACACATAGCAATCGGGATGCGGCTCGTCACCGCGCAACTCGCGCTCCAGCGCATCGACGTAGAACCAGTCGCAGGTCAGGATGTGATTGAGGGTCAGGCGGATGCTCGGAAAAAAGCTCACCCGTGGCGCCGCCAGCTCAGTGGCATCGAGCCGGTTCCAGGCTTTGCCCAGGCGATGATTGGCCCAGGCATTCTGGTAAGCCATGGTCAGTAAATGATGCGACAACGGTTGGCTCATGCTCGCGCCCTCTTCGCTCAGGATTCGGCAAAACGCTGCAACTGCATCTCCTGCAAACGACTGAGGGTGCGCCGGAACGGGAATTCCAGATACCCCTCGGTGTACAGCGCTTCCATCGGCACCTGAGCCTCGATGTACAGCGGGACTTTACGGTCGTAACACTCGTCGACCAAGGCAATGAAGCGGCGCACGCCGTCGTCGTGCACCGACAGTTGTGGCAGTTCGCGGTCACCGGCCACCACCTGCGCCGAGCCATCTTCGGTACCACGGGCGATACGCCCTTCGCGTTTTTGTGCGCTGAGGTTCGGCACGTCGCTCAACAGAATAGACCGATAGCTGTCGCACAGCGCGATGAAGTCCATCGCGGCAAACGGTTGCTCGCACAGATCGGCATAGCGGCACCAGAGCAGCGTCGCGCTGGCCTGCACCACGTTCAATAGGCGATGGCCGACGGACACCGGCTCGGCGCTGGCGGGCTGCCCGGCGTTGAGTGCCTGGAAGACCTGCTGCAGTGCACTGTCCTGCCCCGGCGCGGCGACAAAATAACGCTGCAGACCCGCGCCCGGATGCAGGCGATGGTCCTCGGCGCCGTTCACCGCCACGACCTGCATGTGCGCCTTGATCGCAGCAATCGCCGGGACGAACCGGTCGCGATTGAAGCCATCGGCATACAGCTCGTCCGGCGGCAGATTGGAGGTGCAGACCACCACCACGCCTTCGTCGAACATCACTTGAAACAGGCGGCCAAGGATGATCGCGTCGCCGATGTCATTGACGAACAGTTCATCGAAACACAGCACCCGCACTTCAGCTGCCAGCTCTTTGGCCAACGCCCGCAGCGGATCGGCAATCCCGGTGAGCTGGAACGAGCGCTGATGCACCCAGCCCATGAAGTGATGAAAGTGCTGACGCCGGGCCGGCACCCGCAGGCTCTGATAAAACTGATCCATCAACCAGGTCTTGCCGCGCCCGACCGGGCCCCACAAGTACACGCCCGTGACCGAACGGGCACCGGCATGCAAGGCTTCATGGCATTTTTGCAGGGCCCAGACCGCGTGCTCCTGGGCTTCATCCTGGATGAAACCCTTGTGCTCGATCGCGTGCTGCCAGGCGCTTAGGGGAGAGTCAAAAGTCATGCGCGGCAGTATATATCCGTGTAGGAGCTGTCGAGTGCAACGAGGCTGCGATCTTTTGATTTTTGTTTTTCAAGATCAAGATCAAAAGATCGCAGCCTGCGGCAGCTCCTACACGCGAAGGCGTCAGGTCAGCCAACATCATCGTTGAATGACACACCGCTTTCGTGAGCAAGCCCACTCCCACATGGGTTTGTGGGGTGTCAGCGGTCGACTTTGTGTCGGGCGGCGTAGAGGCAGAGCATTTCCATCGCCAGCGTTGCCGCTGCCAGCGACGTCACGTCCGCATGGTCATAGGCCGGCGCCACTTCGACCACGTCCATGCCCACCAGATTGATGCCGCGCAAACCGCCAAGGATTTCCAGCGCCTGCACCGTGCTCAGCCCGCCACACACCGGGGTGCCGGTACCTGGCGCAAAGGCCGGATCGAGGCAGTCGATATCAAACGTCAGGTACACCGGATGGTCGCCGACCCGTGCGCGAATCGCCTCGACAATCGCCTCGCAGCCACGTCGATGCACCTGGCGAGCATCAAGCACGGCAAAGCCCTGGTGATCGTCATTGGTGGTGCGCAACCCGATCTGCACCGAGCGCGCCGGATCCACCAGCCCTTCCCTGGCCGCATGCCAGAACATGGTGCCGTGATCGACGCGTTTGCCGTCCTCGTCCGGCCAGGTGTCGCTGTGCGCATCGAAGTGGATCAGCGACAGCGCGCCGTGTTTGCGCGCATGGGCCTTGAGCAGCGGATAGGTGATGAAGTGGTCGCCGCCAAACGTCAGCATCGCGCTGCCGGCCTCAAGAATGCGCTCGGCGTGGGCCTCGATACTTTCCGGGATGGTATGCGGCGAGCCGTAATCGAAGTCGCAATCGCCGTAGTCGATTACCGCAAGATGATCGAACGGGTCGAACGCCCACGGCCAGTGCCGTTCCCAGGCGATCCCGGTGGACGCGGCGCGAATCCCCCGTGGCCCGAAACGTGCGCCCGGGCGGTTGCTGGTGGCGGTATCGAACGGCACGCCACTGACCGCCACATCAACGCCGCGCAAATCCCGGCTGTAGCGGCGACGCATGAAACTGGTGATTCCGGCGTAGGTGCTTTCGGCGGCAGTGCCGTACAGGCTGTCGCGGGTGATGGCTTGGTCATTGAGCATCGGCACGTCCATCGGTGTGCTCCTTTTGTTATTGATGGCTACGGAAAGTGGTCCACAGACGCGTGCGCTGACGCATGTCCTTGAGGCTCATGCTGCGGTCGGCGTACAGGCGTTCACGCATTTCGGCGGGCGGATAGATGTCCGGGTCGTTGCGCACCGCCTCATCCACCAGCGGCGTCGCGGCCTGGTTGGCAGTGGCGAAAAACAGCGTATTGGTCAGCTCGGCGACCGATTCGGGGCGCAGCATGAATTCGATGAACGCCCGCGCCGCTTGCGGGTTTGGCGCGTCCTTGGGAATGGCCAGATTGTCCTGCCAGATCAACGTGCCTTCGCGCGGTATCCGGTAGGCGACTTCGTAGGATTTGTTGGCCTTGTGCGCCTGATCGGCTGCCATGCTCACATCACCGTTGTAGGTCAGCGCCAGACACACGCTGCCATTGGCCAGGTCGTTGATCTGCCGGCCGGTGGCGACATACAGCACCGAAGGCTGGAGTTTCTGCAACAAGGTTTCGGCGGCTGCCAGATCATTCTTGTCAGTGCTGTAGGGATCCTTACCGAGGTAATGCAGCGCCAGGCCGATGACTTCCTGCGGCGAATCGAGCACGGCAATCCCGCAGTCCTTGAGTTTGCTCGCGTACTCGGGCTTGAACAGCAGATCGAGGCTGTTCAGCGGCACGTTCGGCAGGCGTTTTTTCACTGCCTCGACATTCAACCCCAGCCCGAGCGTGCCCCACGTGTAGGGCACGGCGTAGCGATTGCCGGGATCGACGGCAGCGAGTTTCTCCAGCAGATCGGGATCAAGGTTGGCGTACCCCTTGAGGCCTTCATGCGGTATTTCCTTCAGCGCACCCGCCGCCAAACCCCGAGCCAGCACGCTGGACGACGGCACCACCACGTCATAGCCGCTGCCGCCGGTCAGCAGTTTGGTTTCCAGCACCTCGGAAGTATCGAAGGTGTCGTAGCGCACATGAATGCCGGTTTCCTGCTCGAAACGCTGCAGGGTTTGCGCCGGCACGTAATCGGCCCAGCTATAGAGATTCAGGGTTTTATCTTCGGCCTGGGCATTGAGGGCCACGGACAACAACAGCGCGGGAAAAAACAGCTTGAACACGGGAGCCATGACGAACACCTGACCGGAGGAAGTGGTCGCAGAATGCGCGCTCGGATACATTGCAGAAATATCAAGTTTGTTAACCTGACTTTATCCCGGAGTAATGTAATGCTCGGTCAGCTTCACGACGTCGATTTGCAGTTGCTGCGCCTGTTTGTGCGGGTCGTGGAGTGTGGCGGCTTCAGTGCGGCGCAAGGTGAACTGGGGCTGAGCCAGTCGAGCATCAGCCAGCAAATGGCCAAACTCGAAACCCGCCTCGGCTATCGCCTGTGCAGCCGGGGCAAGGGCGGTTTCAACGTCACACCAAAAGGTGAGCAACTGCTGATCGCGATTCGCACGCTGTTCGAATCCATCGAAACCTTCCGCCATCAATCCAACGGCGTCGCCGGACGCTTGATCGGTGAGGTGCGGCTGGGCTTGTCCGAGGCGCTTGATCAGTCGGTGCTGCTGCGGGTGGCGGAGGCGATCCGGCGGTTTCGCGAGCGCGACGAGTCGGTGCGCATCGAGTTGATCAGCGCGATGCCCGGCGAGATGGAGCGTCTGTTGCTGCAACAGCGGCTGGACCTGGCCATCGGTTATTTTTCCCAGGTGCAAAGCGCTTTCGATTACCGCGAATTGTTCAAGGAAACCCAGCATCTGTACTGCGCGCCGGGGCATCCGCTGTTCTCCGTCGATAAGCCGGATGACGCGGCGTTGCAGGCCTGCGACCGGGTTGACCATCCGTATCGGGTCATGCGCAGTGGCGAGCCGTTCCCGGACAAGCGCTTTTCCGCGCGTTCGGAACAGGTCGAAGGCACCCTGGCCTTCATTCTCTCTGGCAAGCACGTCGATTATCTGCCGGATCACTACGCGCGGGTCTGGGAGGACAAGGGCTTGTTGCACGCGCTGCGGCCTGGGGAATTGAGTTTCGAAGTGGCGTTTCATCTGGCCCGACACCGGGCGCAGGTGCCGGGGGATGCGCAGAAGGCATTTGAGGAGGATTTGCTCGCAGCCTTTGCCTGAAGATCAAAAGATCGCAGCCTTCGGCAGCTCCTACAGGAATGCAAAATGTAGGAGCTGCCGAAGGCTGCGATCTTTTGATTTCAAGTAAAACCCTTTGAAACCCAATAAAACCTGACCTTTCAGGCAATTTTTGCTCGTTGCCCTCGCCGCCCTCTTCCGGCATCCTGCGCCTCCATTTTCTGACCCGGCCCCGCCTCACGGCGCGCAAAACACCATGACCGCCTCTGAAAAAGTCCCACGCAACAACGATCTGATCTACGGCCTCAACGACCGTCCGCACCTCACCGCCACCGTCTTCGCCGCGCTGCAACACGTGCTGGCCAGCTTCGTCGGCATCATCACCCCGACGCTGATCATGGGCGGCGCGCTCGGTCTGCAAAGCGAAATTCCATACCTGATCAGCATGGCGCTGTTCGTCTCGGGCCTCGGCACATTCGTTCAAGCCAAGCGTTTCGGCCCGGTCGGTTCCGGTCTGCTGTGCCTGCAAGGCACCAGTTTTTCCTTCATCAGCGTGATTCTCAGCGCCGGGTTCATGGTCAAGGCCCGGGGCGGCGGCACCGATGAAATTCTCTCGACGATCTTTGGCGTGTGCTTTTTCGCCGCATTCATCGAAGTGGTGCTGAGCCAGTTCATTGGCAAACTGCGAATGCTGATCACCCCGGTGGTCACCGGCACCATCATCACCCTGATGGGTCTGTCGCTGATCAAAGTGGCGATGACCGACATTGCCGGCGGCTTCGGCGCGCCCGATCTGGGCGCAGCCAGCCATGTGTTTCTGGCCGCGTTGGTGATCGGCACTATCGTTGTGCTAAACCGCGTCGACGTACCGTTTCTGCGCCTAGGTGCGATCGTCATCGGCCTGACCCTCGGCTACGTGGTCGCTTGGCTGATGGGCACGGTGGATTTCGCCTCGATGCCCGAAGTGCCGCTGGTCAGCGTGCCGGTGCCGTTCAAGTACGGCTTCAATTTCGACTGGGTGGCGTTCGTGCCGGTGGCAGTGATCTTCCTGGTTTCGCCGCTGGAAGCAGCCGGTGACCTGACCGCCAACTCGATGATCTCGCGGCAACCGGTCAAAGGCCCGCTGTACATCCGCCGGATCAAGTCCGGTCTGCTCGCCGATGGCCTCAACTCGGCCATGGCGGCGGTGTTCAACAGCATGCCGATGGTGACCTTCGCGCAGAACAACGGCGTGATCCAGTTGACCGGCGTAGCCAGCCGCTACGTGGCGTTCTTCATCGCCGGCCTGCTGGTGTTGCTGGGGCTGTTCCCGATGATCGGTGCGGTGCTGCAACTGATGCCCAAACCGGTGCTCGGCGGCGCCGAACTGGTGATGTTCGGCACCGTGGCCGTGGCCGGGATCAAGATCCTCGCCGAGGCCGGCCTGCACCGGCGCAACATGCTGATCGTGGCGATTTCCCTCGGCATGGGCCTGGGCATCGCCGCCGTGCCGGAGGTGCTGCGCGAGTTGCCGCAAGCGCTGCGTAACATCTTCGAATCGCCGATCACCGTCGGTGCGTTGTGCGCTATCGTGCTGAATATCTTCCTGCCGGAAGAATTCATTGAGCTGGAAGAAGACGATTTCGATCCGGAAGCGTCGATTCTGCAAGTCATGGAAAACCCCGATCTGCCGGCCAAGGCTGAACCTGCCCGTCCGGCGGCTGTCGCACAGTTGAACCGCTGACGCTGCGCCATGAAAAAAGGGCTGAGCCGGCAACGGTTCAGCCCTTTTTCGTTGAGAGACTGTTTATGCGCCGCGTCCACGCCGTCATCCTGTCCCTGCTGCTGTTGTCACTGAGCGCCTGCGCGCTGTTTCCCAATCGCGATCCGGTGAACATCAACGTGGTCGGCCTCGAACCGTTGCCGAGCCAGGACCTGGAAATGCGCTTCGCCCTCAAGTTACGGGTGCAGAACCCCAACGAAACCGCGATCGACTACAGCGGCATCGCTCTCGACCTTGAGGTCAACGGCCACCCACTGGCATCGGGCGTCAGCGATCAGGTCGGCTCGATCCCACGCTTCTCGGAAACCGTGGTCAGCGTGCCGGTCAGTGTTTCCGCGTTCTCGGTATTGCGCCAGACCCTGGGCCTGAGCCAGACACAAACCCTCGACAACCTGCCCTACGTGCTGCGCGGCAAATTGGCCGGCGGGGTGTTCGGCACGATGCGTTTTGTCGACAGTGGCAAGCTGAGTTTGCCGAAAGCCACTGCTGCGACGTGGTAACCCACTGCGCACACTTCTCCCCTGTGGGAGCGGGCTTGCTCGCGAAAGCGTCAGATCAGCCAACATCATCGCTGAATGTGACACCGCATTCGCGAGCAAGCCCGCTCCCACAGGTGTTTTATCAGTCCTGAGGTTATGCGGTGAAGCGCACCCCCGGTTTGGCGCGCTCATCGACACTCAGCTCAAACACATCCGGCCGCGCATAGTGGCCGACCACGTCATAGTCATAGCGCGCCCGAATCAGTTCATCGGTGTCAATCTCAGCCGCGAGCAACCCCGCCTCGCCACGCAACGGCCCGGCCAGCACATCGCCCATCGGCCCGACGATCACGCTGCCGCCGGCAATCAACGGCCGATCCGCCGGCCAGTTGGCAATGTCCACGCCCAGTTCGTTCGGCGAAGCCTGTACCTGACAGGCACTGACCACAAAGCAGCGACCCTCGTGGGCAATGTGACGCATGCTGACCTGCCACATCTCGCGCTCGTCCACCGTCGGTGCGCACCAGACTTCAATGCCTTTGGCATACATCGCCGTGCGCAGCAGCGGCATCATGTTTTCCCAGCAGACCACCGCACCGAGCTTGCCGACCTGAGTGTCGAGCACCGGCAACGTCGAGCCATCGCCCTTGCCCCAGATCAGCCGTTCGGTGCCGGTCGGCATCAGTTTGCGATGCTTGGCCACCAACCCCGCTTGCGGATCGAAATACAGCGCCGTGCAATACAAGGTGCTGCCGGCGCGCTCGATCACGCCGATCACCAGATTGGCCCCGGTGCGCGCCGACAAACCGGCCAGTGCTTCGGTTTCTGCTCCCGGCACGTCAATGGCGTTGGCGAAGTACCGGGCGTAGGCCTGGCGTCCCTCGGGCAAGCGATAACCCAGTTGCGTGCCGAAACCTTCACCTTTCGGGTAGCCGCCAAGCAACGCCTCCGGCATCACCACCAGCGCTGCGCCGGACTCGCTGATCGCGGTTTCCCAACTGAGGATCTGTTCCAGGGTTTCACCCTTGCCACCGGGCAAGGCGCCGATCTGCAGGGCGGCGACGATTGATGTGGGCATTGCAGTCACTCCATCGGGTTCAAGTGTTGCCGATTCTGCGGCGGCGCGGGATCATGAATAAAGACCGATTCACTGCTGATTGATATGAGCCAAATGAATATCGCCACCGTCGACTTGAACCTGCTGAAAGTTTTCGAAGCCTTGCATGAAGAGTCCAGCGCCAGCCGTGCGGCGCTGCGCCTGGGCGTGACGCAATCGGCGGTCAGCGCGGCATTGCGCCGCTTGCGCGAGGTATACGGCGATCAATTGTTCGTGCGTACCGGCCGGGGACTGGCGCCAACGCTCAAGGCCAATCAACTGAAACCGGTGGTCAGCGAGGCGCTGAACAAATGCCGGCAAAGCCTGGCGATGGTCGACCCGTCGGCCCATCACTACGACGGTCGCTCAGTCACCGTGGGCCTGTCGGATGATTTTGAAATTGCCTACGGCCGGCGCCTGATCGAAGCCATCGCTCGCAGCGCGCCCAAGCTACGGCTGATTTTCCGCCAGACCCACAGCCAGATCGTCGCTCGCGCGCTGATGGAGCGCAGCATCGACCTGGCGATCACCGCCGGCGGTTTCGCCGAGCGTCTGCTCAGTCGTCAGGTATTGGCTGAAGGGGATTATGCGTGTCTGGTCGATCCGCGCGGTCTGGCGCCAGGTCAACAGCGCATCGATTTGCCGGAATTCGTCGCCCGCGAACACATTCTGGTGTCCTCGGGCGGTTTTATCGGCATCACTGATGAGGGCTTGGCGGCGCTGGGCCTGAGCCGGCGGGTCTGCGCGTCGACCACGCACTTTGCCGCCCTTCCGCATCTGCTCAAAGGCAGCGACGCGGTGGCAACCATCCCGAGCCATGCCGCCAGGGCCATTGCCGAGCTCAGCGGGCTGGCGCTGCTGCCCTGCCCGCTGGCGTTGCCGCGCTACCCGATCGAACTGGGCTGGCGGACCAGCACGCAGATCGATCCGGTGGTGATCAAGGTGCGTGAGGCGATTGTCGGCTGTTTCATCACCGACTGAGGCGCTGTTACTTGTTGGCCGCCATCAGTCGATTGACCTCGCTGCGCACCATGTTGGCGAATTCCGGCGGGGACATGCCATCCAGCTCGGCGCGCACCCACTCGGCCCATTTGCCCTTGCGCTTGGAGCGTTCGCCGAACAACCGCGCGGCTTCGCCTTTGGCTTTGCCCAGATTGTTCTGCCAGAGTTCGAACAGACGGGATTTCTCGTCTTCCAGCGCAGCGCGCTCGGCGAGGGATTTGTCGGCCAGATTGAAACTCATGGGGAAATACCTGCTGCGTAAAATGGCGACATCTTACACGCTCGGCGGAAATCTCCCGCGCAGGTTTTTCTTTCGCGCCTAAAATCAGTGCAACTTTTCAGGCAGCGCCACACTCCATTGAACACTGTTCATCCATCTGCAAGGAGTCACCCAATGGCCCGCAAATCCCGCGTGCAAGCCGTCGAAGACCAAATCAAGGATCAAGCCTTCAGTGAACTCCAGGCACTGATCGAAGAGTCGGACAAACTGCTCAAGAGCAGCGCCTCACTGGTTGGCGAGGAAGCCGAGACCCTGCGCGGACAAATCGCCCTGAAGCTGCAACAGGCGCTGGATTCGGTATCGAGCGTGCGTGAGCGCACCAAACCGGCGGTCGAAGCCACTGAGACCTACATTGGCGGCCATCCATGGCAGACCGTGGCGATTTCCGCCGGTTTTGGTCTGGTAGTGGGCTTGCTGCTCGGTCGTCGTTGATCGACGTCTGACAATAAACCTGTGGCGAGGGAGCTTGCTCCCGCTGGACTGCGCAGCAGTCCCCCTGGTTCTCAAGTAGACACAGGGGGCCGCTTCGCGACCCGGCGGGAGCAAGCTCCCTCGCCACATTTGTTCTCTGCCAATTAGTCCCCGGCCAATTCGCGCAACTGCCTCAGCGTCTGCTCATCCATCACAACTCGTTGATCGACCTCTGACAATAAACCTGTGGCGAGGGAGCTTGCTCCCGCTGGACTGCGCAGCAGTCCCCCTGTTCTCAAGTAGACAAAGGGGGGCCGCTTCGCGACCCGGCGGGAGCAAGCTCCCTTGCCACATTTGTTCTCTGCCAATTATTCCCCGGCCAATTCGCGCAACTGCCTCAGCGTCGGCTCATCCAGCACAATTCCTTCGGCCAGCGACCGTGCGCGCTGCAAATGCCGACGATCACCCGGCAAGCGCTTCAACCCCACCCCATGCATCTGCCGCACCAGCTCTTCGCTGCGCTCGGCAAAACCCTGTCCGGCGGATTTGCTCGGATCGATAACGATCAGCAGTTGCCCGGTCCACGGGGTCTTGGCCCCCGGATGGTTCGACCAGTCGAACTCGAAGGAAAAATTGCCGCCGGTCAGTGCCGCTGCCAGCAACTCAACCATCATCGACAGCGCCGAGCCCTTGTGGCCGCCAAACGGCAACAGCGCGCCGCCCTCAAGAATCGCTTTCGGATCCTGAGTCGCCTGCCCAAGGCCATCCACACCCATCCCCGCTGGCAGGCGTTCACCCTTGCGCGCGGCAATCTGCACATCGCCATGGGCAATGGCGCTGGTCGCCAGATCGAAGACAATCGGCGCACCACCGGCCCGCGGCGCAGCAAAGGCAATCGGGTTGGTGCCGAACAGCGGCCGGTCGGCGCCATGTGGCACCACGCACGTCATGCTGTTGACCACGCTGAGCGCCACCAGCCCTTCTTCGGCGAATGGCTCGACATCCGGCCACAGCGCCGCAAAGTGATGGGAGTTACGAATCGCCAACACCGCAATCCCGGCACTGCGCGCCTTCTCCACCAGCAGCGGTCTGGCGGCGGCCAGCGCTGGCTGGGCGAAACCGTTGCCGGCATCGACCCGCACAAAACCGGAGGCGACGTCCTCGACCTGTGGCACAGCCAGACCATTGACCCAGCCGCTGTTGAGCGTCGAGACATAGCCGGGAATGCGGAACACGCCATGACTGTGCGCACCGTCGCGTTCGGCACTGGCGCAATTGGCGGCCAGGGTGCGGGCGACGGACGCCGACGTCCCATGGCGCAAAAAAATCTTTTCAAGCAGTTGCGTCAGCGCTTCGAACGAGAGCGTGGACGCAGGGGAAGACACGGATTCGTGTGGCGCAGACATCTGAAGCTCCAGACTAATTATTGGAGGGAACAACAGCGTACGAACAGCTTGCTCGCCGATTAACCACGTCCGGCCCCGGTGCTGTCAACCATTGCAGTGCTGCGCGACGCAGCCAGCACATTTGCGCGTCGCCTGTGCGGTAACTATGTACCACCTTCGTCATCCGTTCGGCTTTTAGGCTGGCGTCTCAATTCACCGGTGCACCCGAGTGTGCCCAGATCGAGACGCGATGATGCCTGCACCTGCTCCCCCGCTGTTGTTCTCCTCCTTTGTCGATTCACCTGGGCTGTGGCCTGCGCTGCGCGCTGCCCATGGCCTGTCGCTGCGGGATTTTCAGTGGCTGACCGACGTGCAACTGGCGACCCATCTGTTGCGCAGCCAGCAGACCCCGCCGATGCTGGCCCACCGCATCCTGCTCAACAGCGAAGACCCGCCAAACGTGACCCTCGCCGGCAGTTTCATTCTCAGCCCCACGCCTGAGGATCGCGGCTTCATGCTCTACACGCCATTCGACGGCCTGAAAAAATTCGCCACCTTCCGCGCCGTGACCGAACACCTCGAACAGCGGCTCAACCAGGCCGACGAGACGGATCGGCTGTTGGCCTTTCTGGCCTTTTCGCAGCGCAAGCGCCTGTTGGAAAACGGCCCTGTCAGCGTGACCTACCAGCTCATCGAGGGCGACATATTCGACGAGCAACGGAGCGCCATCGAGCACTGCCAGCAGCTCAACGCCCAGGCGTTACTCGATGAACTGCTGCGTCTGCCCGGGCTTGGAACCGTGCTTGAGACCCTCCTTGAGCAACAATTGAGTGCACGGATGCCCGGCACGGATCAAGCGCAAACCCTGGTCAGTTTCTACACCGATGTTGCTCCCGGCGATGCGGGACACCCCCTCGAAACCCTGTCACTGGTCAACGCCGTACTCCGGCACTATCGTCAACGCGGCAGGGCGGAGCGCCAGACCCGCAGGTTTTCCAACCCGCGCAGGCCTGAGCTGGCCAGTGATCAGGCCCATTGGGCACAGGCGGTCGAAACCGCCTCCGGCAAGCTGCTGGCGCTGCTCTACCAACACCTCGAGCACTACTGGAACGCCCCCTCCGCAGACGGCATGTCGCGCCGCAACCTGTTCAGTCAAACGATCCGGCAACAGGCCCTGGCCGACATTCTGCTCAAACGCGAAGCCGGGATCATCGACGCCGCAAAGTTCGACAGCCTGCTGACCTGGGTCGAGGTCAACGACCACTCAGGACGCCGCGCCACCCTGGAAACGGTACGACTGTGGGAATACCAGGCCAACTTCGTCGAACTGGCCGGCTCGCTGATGATCAGCCACACCGATGCCTGCCTTTACACCCCTTCGCATGGCTTGCAGGTTCTCAGGGACTACAAGGACCTCAAAGACACCTTGCTCGCCAAGTTCGCCAGTAGCGGACACGAAGACGAGCTCTATGGCTTGTTGAACCTGGAAGAGCGCCAGCGTTTTCTCGGCTTCGACAAGCCCCATGTTTCCGGCGAAATAATCGCCGGCGACATCTTCAGCGTGCTCTTCGAAAGCATCATCACCAAGCAGCGGCAGAACATCGAATACGCCTTGCAGATGTTCCGCCACAGCGACGACTCGGTAAACATTCCCGCGTTGTTCGACAAGGCGCTGGACATCCGTTCGATGATCCATGATCGCTTGCTGGCGCTCGATACCCGTGGTCGCTGGAGTATCCGGCCTGTGCTCGGCGGCAGCCAGTTACCGTCAATGTTGCTGGCCAACGCTGCTGCAGGCGAGGTCAAGAAATTCGCCAGCATCCTGCCGTCAATCAGCAGCCTTTTCGCCGCGCAACCACTGACCCCGCATAGCCTGCAACGCAGCTATCTGCAACAGCTCATGCCGCAGCTTGCGCATACGCTGTTCGTCGGTGTCTGTGGAGAGGCACGCTTGCGCGTACTCGATGGCAGCCTGAGTCGCCAGGTTCAGGCCATCGTCGACACCGTGTTCGACCCCACGCTGGCGGATCGCGCCCAGCGTCGCGGGCTCAAAGGGTTTCGCCCCGATGCCTGGTCGCTGACCCTGTTCGGCAGCGGCCAGACCGAGGCGCTGCCACTGGCCAGCTGCGTTCTGCTGACGGAACGCGGCGGCCTCGATGAACAACACTCGGGACGTGCGCTGCTGTGGACGCCGGCCCTGGGTCTGGAAGTATTTGCCTCCGTCGACAGTGCCCGCAAAACCCTTGACCGGCGTTTGCTCAACCCGGAAAAACGTCAGGTGTTGCTGGAAAACCTCTCACCGCTGCTCGACGGGTTGCATCAGGACTATCGCCTCGGCCCTTTGCGCCTGATCACCGGGAATGTCCTGCAGGATCGCGTGCAGACGGCGATCACGCAGTTTCTCGAGCGCTGTGAGCGGGCCCGCCAACTGAAGTTGCCCGTGCGCAAGCAGGAACAGCTGCTGAAATCCCTGGCCGCCACCCCGATCAACACCAACCTGCAACGGGCCAGCGCGTTGGCCCGAGCGCTCGGCGAGCGGCACTCCCTGCCCGGCTGGCTGGGCATGGCGACGCTCGAGGAGCAGCAGTTGCACCTTGAACTGCTGGAGCAATGGCGTAACAGCGTCAGCGACGACAAGGATTACCTGCATGCCTTGCCGAGCCTGCGTGAGCACATTCAGCAAACCCTCACCAGCCTGCTGTCCAGCCGGTTCCAGGCACACCATATCGATCCCGAACAGGTGCGGATCATCCCGGCACTCACGCTGGCCGGCCCGCACATGAGCCTGACCGATTTCGCCTTGAACTACAGCCACATCGCCCAACACACCTCGTTTACCGTGGCGTCGAACACCCACGAAGCGCTGCCGGCAAGACTCGACCAGCAGGCCATCAGAAGCCTGCTGTTGTCCCTGGACATTCCGACCACTTTCGCCAGCAAAATCACGGCCGCCCTGTCCGCCACGGATACCGAGACCGAACAGCGCCAACAGCGTTTTCTGCGCCAGTTACCCTGGCAACTGCTGCAACATGCCCATCAGTTGAAACTGCAGCAACGTCTGTCTGCCGCCGCCTTCGGACTGATCACCCAGGTGCTCGACATGCCGGATGCCATCGCCCGCGCCACAGTGCAAGGTGCCCATGCGCTGATCCGCCCGCTGGAACTGATCAAAACCGACGGCGCGGCGGCGGTCAAAGCCTTGGGCATGTACCTGATCGGCCCGGGCGCCGGCCATGTCGGGCCGCTGGTGCTCTATACGCCGTATCACGGCGAACAGGCCTTCAGCGAGTTCGAGAACGAAGCCGCACTGATCGCCGCACTGAACATTCCGGGCGCCCTGCAAGACCTGTTGCTGCGACGTTTGCCGCAAGCTCAGCAGTCGATCTTCACGGCGTTATTCAACAGCAGCGTTGGCCGGACCAGTGAAATGACCCTGGCGTCGAATCCGATCCAGGGCAACCTGCTTCGGCAGTTGTTCAGCGATAACCTCGCGTTGCTGCCCAAGTTGCTCGCCGCCCACGCCCAGCCCTCGGCGCAAGAGGACTGGGACGCGGCGAAAAACCTGTTCAGCAAAGGGATCAAGCTGATCTGGGGCCTGCTCCCCGGCAAACTGGCCTATGTGCAGTTTCTCTGGCAAAGCTTCAAGGACTTCATGACCTCCGCCGAAGCGTTGCAGGATCACCACTGGAAGCGTGCACTCGAGGCATTTATCGCCGGCGCGGTGCAGATGGTTTCCCTCGGACGCCTGTCACTGGAGTCCAACCTCGAGGCCCAGGCAGTGACGCCGCCGGCTCCGCAGCCCAGCGTGCTCAGTGCGCCGGAGCTGCAAGACATCCACACCACCGACCCGCTACGCACTTCGCTGCAACCCTTCGAGGCAAAGGACGTGGCACTCAAGGACCTGACGCCGGTACCGGCGAACGGCACCTATACCGACCTTGCGACGCGGCAGACTTACGCACCCGTCTCGGGCAAAGTCTATCCCGTGGAGAAGCCGGGCGCGGTCTGGCAGATCAAGGACGCGGAACAGCCGGGCCCGGTGCTGCAACCCACTGCGTCTGGCAAGCTGGTGCTGGACCCGGATCGGCACACGGTGCACTGGGGCAAAGCCATGTCGAAAATGTACAACCGCTACACCAACGATCGCGAACGCCGGATCTGGCTGAACATCGAGGCACAGGGCATGGAACAGATTCGTGCCCGCCACCCGGACAAGGCACGCATGCTCACCGAGGCCGTCGATCTGGCGCGGTTCTACGCGTTCAACTGTCTGCACAATCTGGCACAGCAAAAGAACCAGCGCAGCGGCACTCGTCTGGATACGTTCCTCAAGGCGTTCTTTGATGCCGAACAGATCGATACGACCATTCTCGACAAGCTCAGGCAGGCCATCGTGCCGGTCTGCAATGCGCTGGTGGACCCTACCGAGGATCTGCTGGATAGCGAGCGGTTTGTCGTCGGCTCAAACCGCTTTCGCAATACCGGGCTGATTGCTTTCGTGCTGGATGACGACTCGCGCAAGAAAGTGCATTTCACCGAGAAGTACTTCCATCAGGATCTGGACTGGTACAAGGTTGGCCTGACTGAGCCGTTCAATGTCGAAGGGCATGCGCGGGCTTCGACGCTGATCCATGAGCTGGCCCATCAGGCCAGCAAAGCCGTGGACATTGCCAGCCTCGAAGCGCGGCGCCCGTTCACTGACCTGATTTCCACGGTAACCGGCTACGGCGCGGTGATGAAGCACAACCAGACGCAATTCCAGCGCGAGGCCTTGTCGCTGGGCACGCCGCGCGAAGAGCTGTTCGCACGCTGGAGCGACGAGCTGCGGGAGTGGGTCGATCTGGATGAAATCCCGGGCCTTGCGCATGTCGCCAAGGAAATCCTCAAGGTCACACGCAGCCCTGACATGGAGGAGGCCCGAAAGGTATTTCTCGACCCGGCGAACCCGCATCCGCGCATCGACACGATCTTGCGCAACGCCGATTCGATTGCCTTCCTGATTGGCGAGATGGGGCGCCAGCTCGACCCGGTCGCCAACCCGGACAGTGCACCCTGAGCAAAAAAAATGCGCAGGCCTGTGCAGCCTGCGCATCGGTTTATTGCCCGTGAAAATCAGTCTTTCTGATCGCGCAGTACGTTGCCCGACGCGCCATCAATACGGAATTCATAAACGGAGCCATCAGCCTTGCGGCCCTCGCCTTTCCAGTAGCCATCGTTGTCCGCTTCGATCTCATAGACTTCAACGTAACCGGCCTTGGTCTTCACGATCTCGATCGCCTTCTCGATGGTGACCCAGCCCGCACCGGGACGATCAGCCATGGCGGCACCGGCGCTGAACAAGGCAGCAGTGGCAACAACAGCGGCAAAGGTTTTTTTGATCATTTTTTCACTCCATTTGTGGATGATGTTCGTCGGATGTCCCGTTTTTGGGCGTCTGACGGAAAAATAAGTTCCACTTTGATGGGCAATTGCCATGACGGATGTTCTCGGCGCCTTGCCCGCAAGGTTAGAATGCAGCAAATCAGGACGAGTCAATGACCCAAGAATCCCTCTCGGAAGCCGAATACGATGCGATCACCGATGCCGCCGCGCATTGGTGCATGCGTCTGCACGCTGCCGACTGCTCTGCCGAGGAGCAGCTGGCTTTCGAGCAATGGCGTGACGCCCATCCGCTGCATGCATTCGAATATGAGGCCATGCTGGAAATCTGGGACGTAGCCGAACACTTGCCGCGTCCGCAGCCGACCCCGAGTGTGCCGCTGAACAAACCGGCCCCGGCCTGGCGTCGCTATGCCATCGCTGCCAGCGTCTGCGCCCTCGCACTACCGCTGGCCGCCTACAGCGGCTGGAACCTCGGCTGGCTGCCCAACAGCTACCAGCGCTTCGAAGCCAGCGACAATGTCCGTCAGGTGACCCTGAAGGACGGCAGCCAGGTCGAACTCAACCTCAATACCGAGCTGACCTTCAGCAATTACAAGGACGAGCGCCGGGTCACGCTGAAAAAGGGCGAGGCGTTTTTCGAAGTCAGTCACGACCTCACCCACCCGTTCGTGGTCCGGGCCGCCGAGGGCAAGATCCGCGTGACCGGTACCCGCTTCAATGTCTGGCTCTATGAAGATCAGGTGCGGGTCAACCTGATCGAAGGCTCGGTACTGGTGACCAGTAACGCCGCACTGCCCGGCGATGGTTTGCGCCTGGGGCCGGCCATGCAAGCGCAGTACCGGCACGGCGACTACATGCCACAGATCAGCCAGACCTACGCCAACGACAACGCACTGGCCTGGCGCAGCGGCAAACTGGTACTCGACAACCTGGCGCTGAACGACGCCTTGCCGCTGATCAATCGTTATTTGAACAAACCGCTGAAACTCGCCGACGCCAGCACCGGCGCGATCCGCGTCGGCGGCGTGTACAACATCAAAGAGTTGAACGGCCTCGTCAACACCCTACCCAAAGTGCTGCCGGTGTACCTGACGCGCAACACCGAGGGTGATCCGGTGATCAACTCGATACCACGGCAGCCGCCAAAAAGCTGAACCCCGTCATGACCCGTTCCAGGCAATAAAAAAGCCGCTGTCCCTGTTCGAGGGGCAGCGGCTTTTTCGTTGCGGACGACTTACTGCACAACCACCTCGGCACCCTTGCCGGACGTATCACGCACGGTCTGCACCTGATACTGCGGATCGGCGGCAATCTGCTGTTCGGTAAACGGCAGCACGCTCCACTGTTTCTTCGAGAAAGCCTCGGTCTGGTCGCGGGAGTATTTCGACTCTGGGTCGCTGGACAGCGAGAACGCCAGCAGCCCCTGGGCGTGCGGGCCCTTGTCGTCGAAGCTCACCACTTGCAGGTAACTGGTGCCGCTGACCACTTCGAGTTTGCCGTCTTCACGCGGCACACTCTGGATCGCGTTGTAGATCCCCAGAGTACCCGGCCCGCCGTGAATCGCGGTTTGCTGACCGCCGCTGCTCACCACCTGAATGTCGCCCCAGCGGGTGTCGGATTTCAGGCCCATTTTGCTGGTGGTTTGCAGCGATGCCAGCATCGCTTCACGCAATGCCTTGCCCACCGCCGGTTGCTCGATCGCCAGCCCGCGCGGGGTGTGCTGCGGATCTTGCGGATCGAACGCCACGCGCCATACATCCGGCGACTCTTGCAGGGTTTGCATGATGTTCTGGAAGTGCACCAGCCCGGTACCGGAATCCAGATTCGCCCGACCGTCCCAAGCCTTGAGGCTGGCGCAAACCGGCTTCAGCGAGGCTGCATCCGCTCCCAGGTCAGCCGCGCAGAACTTCAGCAGATCGGGCAGCACCTGGCTCGCCAGATAGACGTTGTCGTCCATCACCATCTGTTGCAGATCCTTCACCGCCAGCGGCGCCTTTTTGCCCAGAGTGGTCAGGCGCTCCAGCGCAAAGCGCGAGCGCAGGCCCAGCGGCTGGCCGTCCTGGCTGATCAGCGGCGAGAACCCGGTCAGCGGTTGTGCCGGGTTGGCCAGCCACGCCGAATCGTTGGAGTGCTGAACGAAGTCCTTGCGCAACAGTTGCGGCAGCTGGCTCGCGGCGTAGATGCCCTTCTGCGCGGCCTGCGGATCGATATCCCAGGCGCAAGCGCTGTTGGAACCGTCCAGCACGATCATCTGCACGCCGATGCGCGGGTCGCTGCACTTGGCCAGTTTGTCGGCGCTGACGTTCGGCACCACCGACAGGTTCATGTACAGCGTCTGGCCCTGGTCATCCACAGCCAGCGTGTTGACCCACGGGATGCCCTGGATCTTGTGCACCGAATCTTGCAGATCCTTGAGGCTCGACGCCTGATTCATGGCGTACCACTGTTTCAGCACGCGATCGTTTTCCAGGTTGGCATCGCGCAGGCTGTAGGCGTACTGGTTATCCCAGTCGAGCTTGCCCGGCCATTGCACGATCGGGCCGAACTGCGAGCTGTAGAGGTCACGCGCAACCGGCACCACCTGCCCGTCCGCCTGTTTGACCTGCACGGTCACCCTCTGCTTGCTCAGAGGCACCGATTTGCCGTCGAGCAGATAGCGTGTCGGGTCTTTGGGATCGAGTTGCAGGCGATACAGGGTGAAATGCTTGGATGAATCGACGGTGTGGGTCCAGGCCAGATGCTGGTTGAACCCGATATTGATCATCGGCAACCCCGGCAGTGCCGCGCCCATCACATCGAGCTTGCCGGGAATGGTCAGGTGCATCTGATAAAAACGCATGCCGCCGACCCACGGAAAATGCGGGTTGGCCAGCAACATGCCGCGACCATTGAAGGAGCGCTCGCTGCCGACCGCCACGGCGTTGCTGCCGCGATCCAGGGCGAAGCGCTGCAGGCGCGCGTCCGCAACCTGATAAGCCTGCGCACTGCTGCCAGCCTGCGCCGTGGCCTGCGGCGGCGTCGCCCCGGCCAGCGCTTCGGCGAACTGCCCGACCCCGCCCTCGACCAGCAACCGGCGGGTCAGTTTGACCAGGTCCTCGGCGGCGATGTCACGTACCCATTCACCCTGACATTGCTGCGGCAGGCCTTGCTGGCGACGCTCGGCCAGATAGCGGTTGTAGCCGGCGGCGTAGCCTTGCACGAGGTCGCGCACTTCGCTCGATTGCGCGTCCCAGAACGCCTGCACCGCTTGCGGAGTATTGAGCCAGGTGAAGAACAGATCGCTGACCCGATTCTCGCGTTCTTCGACGGTCAGTTGATCCGGCCCGAAATAGCGCGAACGCTGGCCATTGACCGTGACGATCTCGTTGGCCAGCAGGCACAGGTTGTCTTGCGCGTAGGCATAACCGATGCCGAACCCCAGACCGCGTTCGTTCTCGGCGCGGATGTGCGGCACGCCAAACGAGGTGCGGCGGATATCGGCGCTGGCCTGGGTGGCGGGGCTGAACGCATGGGCCGACAGACTGAGCCCGAGAAATGCACTGGCGAGGGCCAGCCCGGTTAACTGTCTGGAAATAATCACACTCGCTCCTGATCGAAAGGACCAGATCGGCGCGTGCGTTGCGCAAGCAGCGGATCCGGTCTGAAGTTGAGGCCTGCGCCCGGGCGCAAGACGACTGTTCAGGAAACGAATGCGGGAAAAAAAATTTAGCCCCATGAATGCCGGGGCGAGCCAGTGATTACGGGAAAACAACGAATATGCGACAAATTTTCTACATATTTTCTTTCATGATTTGTCGTGCTGAAACGTCTTGTTTACTGAGAGCAGCCAAACCGTTTGCTGATCAGGCGCTGAAAACACACTCTGAAAAGGAGTAACCCCATGTACAACTCGCAACTACCAACGGACGGTAGCCAGGCATCACAAGGAGCTTCCATGAGCCCTCGCGCGAGCAGTTTCGCACCCAGCCCCGAACGATTGGGCAATGAGCGCATTCGCCTGCTGCTCAAGAGTTTCGGCCTGCGCACCAGTCTGATTCGCCTGAAAGTCATCGACGCCCTGCTGGTGGCCGCGCAAAG
Source organism: Pseudomonas sp. NPDC087803 (assembly GCF_044742995.1). NCBI lineage: Bacteria > Pseudomonadati > Pseudomonadota > Gammaproteobacteria > Pseudomonadales > Pseudomonadaceae > Pseudomonas > Pseudomonas sp. NPDC087803. Next base: position 184,147 of record NZ_JBIUVO010000002.1, on the reverse strand, counting down.
CGATCGGCGCCTGGGCGTGCGTGGGGTGCACAGCCAACTGCTGGACCTGGATATTCCGCTGTCCTTTCTCAGCGTGCGCGAAGTGTTGAAGCGTCTGTGCGCCGAAGGTGTAGTCACCTTCAACCCGGACAAAAGTTACAGCCTGCATCCGCAGGCTGCCGCCGTGCTCAATCACGATTGAAGCGTCCCGCGATCGCCGTCAGGGTTTGACCTTGCGGCGCATCACCCCGTTGATCACCACCACGACTACCGCCACACCGATGGCGATGTACTGGAACATCTTCTGACTGATCATCCCGGCATTCTGCAGCCAGGACAGGCCGAGCATGATCGCCAGCACCGACAGGGCGATCAGTATCGAGTATTTCAAACGTTGCTTCTGGGTCATTGCGGGTTCCTGAAACTTTCAAATGTATCCGGTTTGTATCCGGTTGCATGCCATGCTCATACCGTGTTGCGGGGATGGGCCGGGGCGAACGCGGTCTCATGTTACAGCCGATGAAGAGATTTGGCTTCATGACGGCGTAACCATGAGGATTTTTGAAATGTTCCGTCGAATCACCTGGCTGATTCCCGTCCTGGCCGTACTGACCATGAGTGGCTGCATCATTTTCCCTCACGGCGGTTGGCACGACGACCACCATCGCTATCAGGAAGGTCCCGGTTATTACCAGCATCGATAGGTGATGGCTCAACGAGCAAACGTCACAAAACGTGTTACCACAACGTCCGCGCCTACTGAAAAGTAGGCGTTTTCTGTTCGCTATTTACCCGTTGCAAATAGGACATTTACCCACACCCTCGTAGGACTTTTTACCCCGCAATACTCTGTACATTTTTGATATTTCCCGTCATACCAAGTTGATGTAAATCCCCCGCTCCGCCGCCCTACCCTCTGCGCTTCTGAAATCGACCCACGAGCTCACTCGCGCATGCAAAGAACCCTGCTTGATATCAGCCCCGGACAAGCGCTCGTCTTCTGTCTGGGCATCACCCTTTTCGAACTGCTGACCTACATGGCCAGTGACCTGATCATGCCGGCGATGCTGGCTGTGACCTCGGAGTTCGACGCTGACACGCGGCATGTACCGTACGCCTTCAATCTGTACCTGCTCGGCGGGGTCTGCCTGCAATGGCTGATCGGTCCGCTCTCCGACCGCTTTGGCCGGCGGCGCCTGCTGTTGAGCGGGTGCATGCTGTTCGGCGTGGCCTGCGCCGCGACCTTCATTACCCACAGCATCGAAGCGTTCAACCTGTTGCGCCTGATACAGGGGATGGGCCTGGGCTTCGTTGTGGCCGTCAGCTATCCGGCCCTGCAGGAAGTCTTCCGTGAAGCCGATGCCGTACGCCTGATGGCGCTGCTGGGCAATGTCGCGCTGCTGTCGCCGTTGCTCGGACCATTGCTCGGCAGCCTGTTACTCGAATGGCTGAACTGGCGAACGCTGTTTCTTGGACTGGGCCTGGCGGCGGCCGTTGCCTGGCTCGGGCTCTATCTGTGCATGCCCGAGACAATCGGTGTGCTGCGCAACGACGGCCAGCAACAGGCGCCCGTTGCGTTCAACGTCCGGGAGATCGGACAGCGCTATCTCGCACTGCTCGGCAACCGCCGTTTCCTCTGCGCCAACGTCGCCCTGGGCCTGATGAGCCTGCCGCTGATTGCCTGGATCGGGCTGTCGCCACTGCTGTTGATGCAGTTGCTGGGCTTGTCCGCACGCGAATATGGCCTGTGGCAAGTACCGGTCTTCTGTGCCGTGATTGCCGGCAATCTGATCCTCGACCGGCTGCTCGTCAGCCACTCATTGCCCCAGGTCATCCGCTTCGCGCTCTGGCCGTTGTGCCTGGGCCTGATCGCATTGATCGGCACCGCGCTGGCGAACGCGGCGCTGCCATTGCTGATTGCCAGCTTGTCGCTGTATGCCACAGGCCTGGGCATGAGCAACGCGGCGCTGTACCGGCTGGCGCTGTTCGCCAGCGATGACAGCAAAGGTCTGGTGTCCGCGACCATCGGCATGCTCTCGATTGTCGTGATGGGCGCCGGCGGTTCGCTGATCGCCGCCATCGGCGGCGCCGCCAGTCTCGCAAGTTTCGCCCTGTGGGCAGCACTTGGCGGCTTGTTGTGCCTGCCACTCATTCTGCGCTTTCTGCGCCTGTCCACACCCACCACCCTCGCATTGGCTACACCAGAGGACGTCAACTAAATGCACCTTTTCCCTCACAGCGACGCACTCTGTGCGTCAACGGCGGCCTATTGCCCGGACTCCGTGGCGCCGGGCCTGTTTGATCGAGCGATGAGCGAAATCAGCCGCTTTCACATTGAGCAGACCCCTGGGTATGAGCACTGGCTCAACGCCAATGGCGTCGAAGCCAGCGACCTGCAAAGCTTCGATGACTGGTCGCGACTGCCGCCGATTTTCGCCAGTTTCTTCAAACAGCATTTGCTGCTCAGTTCCACTGGCGCGGACGCCCTGGAACTGACGTCCTCCGGCACCAGCGGCCAGCGGAGCCGCATGCGCTACGACGCGCGCAGCCTGGGGGCCGCGCAGCACATGGTCGAGCGGATTTTCGCCGAGTACGGCTGGATCACCCCGCATACGCCCTGCAATTACCTGCTGCTGAGCTACGAACCGCAGGAGCGGATCACCCTCGGCACCTCGTTCACCGATCAGTTCCTGTGCAGCTTCGCCCCGGTCAATCGGCTGGTTTACGCGCTGCGGGCGGACGGCGACGGTCACCGGTTCGATCTGTTCGGCGTGATGACGGCCTTGCAGGCATTTGCCGAAGAAGGTCTGCCGGTGCGCATCTTCGGGTTTCCGGCGTTTCTCTGGGAAACCTTGCAGCGCATGCGCGCCACGGCGGTGCCAGCGGTAAAACTGCCGGCGGAATCGCTGGCATTTTTCGGCGGTGGCTGGAAGACCCGGGCCGCCGAAGAGGTGCCCAAACACCAGTTGTATGCGCGGATCGAGCAGCAATTGGGTATCGCGGTTCAGCACTGCCGCGATGGTTATGGCGCCGTCGAACACGCGGTGCCCTACATCGAATGTGCCCACCATCACTTTCACGTGCCGGTCTATTCGCAAGTCTACGTGCGCAGCCCGGTGGACCTTTCGGTGCTGCCGTATGGGCAACCCGGCCTGCTGAATCCGGTGTCGCCCTACATTTCCTCGAGCCCGGCGCATTCGGTAGTCATGAGCGACCTCGCCACGCTGCACCCAGGCACAAGTTGCGACTGCGGCCTGCCCGGCGACTGGTTCCAACTGCATGGCCGCGCCGGTACCGCTGCGGCGAGAAGCTGCGCGATGGCCGCGTCCGAACTGCTGGGGAGACACTGAGATGTACTTGATCAACGGACAACTGAACCGCGATTGCACGCTGGATGACGCCTTGCAACAACTTCAGCTGGAGTTGCCGCAACGGTTGCAGACTCCACTCGCCAGCACCACGTTGCTGACGGCGGCCAAGGCGTTCGCCGAACGTCTGCAACAGCAGCCTCTGGCGCTGGCACTCGACGAAGGGCAACGCCAGGCACTGGTCGACTTCTGCCAGCCCGCCGCGCTGTTGGCCAAGCTTGAGCGTGAACTCGGCCCGCAACCCGACTCACTGCGGCGCATCGACTATCGACAGTCGCGCTTCGAGCGCTGGAGTCCACTGGGTCTGGTGGTGCATATCACCCCGGGCAACGCCCCTTTGCTGGCGTTCTGCGCGGTGATCGAGAGCCTGTTGTGCGGCAACGTCAACTGGCTGCGCCCGAGCAGCAGCGACGGCGGCTTTACCGCGCAACTGCTGCAGGCGCTGCTCGACTGCGACCCGAGCGGGCAGCTCAATGGTCATGTGGCGGTGTTGCCGGCCACCACCGGGCAAATCGGCCAGCTGTGCCAGCACGCCGACGGCGTTTCCGCCTGGGGTGGCGACAGCGCCTTGCAAGCCATCCGCCGACAGCTGCCGGCAGGCTGTCGCTGGATCGACTGGGGGCACCGCATCAGTTTCGTCTATCTGACCCCGAGCGTGGTCTCGCCCGCACTGCTCGACGCGGTGGTGGATGAAGTCTGTCGCTTCGATCAGCAAGCCTGCTCCAGCCCGCAATGGCTGCTGGTGGACAGTGACGACAGTGCCGTGCTCGGCGAGATCGGCGAGCAACTGGCGGCCGCATTCGAACGCCGCGCCGGACAATGGCCGGCCCTCACGCCGACGCTGGCGGAAGCTTCGCAAATCACCACCGGCACGGCCATGGCACGCCTGGCACAGAGCTTTGCCGGACACACCGGCCGGGTCTGGCAGGCTCCGGGCTGGCGGGTGATCTGGCGTCATGACCGCCAGCTCGAACCGTCTGCGCTGTTTCGCAGCCTGCTGCTCAAGCCCCTGCCCCGCGAACGGCTCAGCGCCGGGTTGCTGCCGTGGCGCAACGTACTGCAGAGCTGTGCCCTGTTGTGCCCCGAGGCGCAGCTCGCCGAACTGGCGCAGACGCTGATTGCCGCCGGCGTCACCCGCATTGCGCCGATTGACGCCATTCACGATGGCTACGATGGCGAACCGCACGACGGTGTCTACGCCCTGCAGCGTTTGAGCCGGCGGGTGTCGGTCAGTCTGGCGCCAGACTCACTGGCAAACCATGCCACGCTGGATCGCCAACCACCCCCGGCGCCGCTGGCCGGTGGGCCGATCATGGACAAGGCTACGTTCACCGGTCAGCCGCAGAACCCGGCGGCGCAGCTGTATTTCCGCTCCGGAGGCAGCAGTGGCACACCGGCGCTTTCCGGCTTCAGTTACCACGATTTCCAGCGCCAGATGCGGGCCACCGCTGATGGTCTGCTGGCGGCCGGACTCGACCCGGCACGGGACAGGGTCATGAACCTGTTCTTCAGCGGCGGGCTGTACGGCGGTTTCTCCAGTTTTGCCAAGGTGCTGGAGCTACTTGAAGCCCGACACTGGCCGATGGGTGCTCCGGCGGATGACGATTACCGGGAAATCGCGCAACTGATCGTCGACCAGCAGATCAGCGTGCTGATCGGCATGCCCAGCACCCTGCACCGGCTGTTTCTCAACGAACAGCAGACGCTGCGCCGCTACGGCGCGATCGACAAAGTGTTTGTCGGTGGCGAACACCTGAGCGAGCCGACCCGCCAATTGCTGCATGGCTGCGGCGTCAGGCTGATTCGCTCGGCAATCTACGGCAGTGTCGATGCCGGCCCGTTGGGCCATGCCTGTACGGCCACGGCAGATGGCGTGTTTCACCTGATGAGCGACATCCAGCAGCTGGAAATCGTCGATTTTGCTCAGGACGCGCCGGTGCGTGACGGCGAACCGGGCCGGCTGTTAGTGAGCTCCCGGGCACGCCAGGGCCAGACCGTGCAGCGCTATGACATCGGTGACAGCGGGCGCTGGTTAGCCGGGCCGTGCGCCTGCGGTCTGACTTCGCCGCGCTTCGAACTGCTCGGACGCCACGGCAAGCTGCTGCGCATCGGTAGCGACTTCATTTCGCTGGAGACCCTGGCGCAGCACCTGCAAGCGCCGTTTCAACTGGTCCTCGACCACGGCCCTGACGGCCGGGAACGTCTGCGCCTGCGCTGTCCTCTGGCGCCGGCCGAGGCCGATCGCCTGCTGCATGACTATCTGGCGCTGACCACGCTGGTGCAGACCGGGTTGCTCACGATCGACATCGAACAGTGTGCCCCCGAGCAATTTTCCCGAAACCGCCACAGCGGCAAGACGCCGCCGGTGATTGATTCGCGCCGCTGAATACGGGCGCCTGCTGGCGCCCCATGCCTACTTTTCTAAGAAAACACCATGACCACAACCGTTGATTTGAACGCCTTGCTCGGCTTCGCCCGCCGACATTCCAATTTCTGGCGCGAGCATTTCAAGGACGTCGCCGCGCACGTCAGCGTATTGAGCGAACTGCCGCTGATTGACCCTGAGCAATACTGGCGCGGCAGTCACGATCCGCAAAAATGGCCGGTACTGACGGGCCCCATGGAGGACGCGCTGATCTTCAGGACCGGGGGCACCACCGGCTCGGGCAAGCTGTCGCTGTTCACCCGCGCGGAATGGCAGACGCTGGTGAGTGATTTCGGCCGCCAGCTGACCGCGCAACTGAACCCCGGCGACCGCGTCGCCAACCTGTTTTTCGTCGGCGACCTGTATGCCAGTTTCATGTTCGTGCATGGCGCCCTGACGCATGTCGAAACAACGGTCAGCGAGTTTCCGTTCACCGGCGCTGTCGACAGCACCGTGCTGGCCGATTCGATCGTGGCCTACCGCATCAACGTGCTGGCGGGCGTGCCGGCGCAATTGCTGAAATTTGCCGCCTGGCTTGAGCGCCGCGCACAGACCCTGGAAGGTGTCGAAACCCTGCTCTACGGCGGGGAAAGCCTGTTCGCCGCGCAACAGCAGTTGCTTCAACGAGTGTTCCCCAACGCGCGCATGGCTTCGATCGGCTACGCCAGCGTCGATGCCGGGCTGATCGGCATCAGTGCCCGCGATTGCGCCTTGGGCGAACACCGGATGCTGCAACGTCACAGCGTGCTGGAGATCATCGATGAAGCGAGCGGCGAGGTCATCGACGCGTGCAACCGCAATGGTCGGCTGGTGCTGACCAATCTGACCCGACGCCTGATGCCGGTGATCCGCTACCCCGTCGGCGACCTCGCCTGCTGGCGCGAACCGCCCGGCACGCCGATGCGCAAGTTCGCCCTGATGGGCCGCAGCATGCACAGTCAGCGTGTGCGGGTCGGTGTGTTGAGCCTGGACACCGCCGATATCGGCGAACAGGTGCTCACCTTCGGCGCCAGTGATGACTGGCAACTGCTCATCGAACAGCAAGGGAAAAAAGACCTGCTGAGCCTCAAATGGGTGCCGGGTACGCGCACGCCTGACGTTGCTCTGGCCAGCGCAAGGCTGCGCTGCGCTCTGATCGAGCACTACCCGTTGATCGAGCAACTGCACGCCGAGCAATTGCTCGACCTGCACGTAGTCGCCTGCGCGAGGGATGAGCTGAGCTGTCATCCGCGCTCGGGTAAACAGCAGCGCGTCGTCGATCGCCGGGCTTATGACCACCTCAGCCAGAGGCAGGGTTGATGGACACGGTCATCATCCGACGCTACCGGATTAGCGATGCGCCGGCAGTCAGCAGCCTGTTCCAGGAGATTTATGCTGACCATTACCCACAACCGCAGGTTTACCTGCCGAGCATGATCAACCAGAACCATCGGCAAGGTCGCTGGCACTCGCTGGTGGCGTTGGTCAACGAGCAGATCCGTGGCCACGCCAGCCTGTTTCGCCAGTCTGGCCGCAGCGCGCTTGCGGAACTGGCCCTGACGGTGGTGCACCCGCAGACTCGCGGGCAACACATCGCCACACAATTGGGTCGGCAACTGCTGATTCATGCGCAGGCCCTTGATTGTCGGGGCGTGACGATCAAACAGGTGACCCATCACCCCTACACCCAACGCATGGCCGCCGGCCTTGGATTTCACAGCAGCGGCCTGTTGCCGGACTACGCCCCCTCGCCCTTCGGTACGCAGGGGCGAGAGACGATTGTGGTCGGCCACTGCAGCATCGACGGCTATCGACGACCGCTGCCGGCACTGGACTGGCCGGCGTATTGCCGCGAACTGATGGTGCATCTGCAGACGGTGTTCGGCGCCACTGACACGGTCGCCCCCTGGAAGGGGCCGAGCGTGCATTTTGAACAGACTGCGGGGCGCTATGACGTGCTACTCAAGGCGCTCGATGACGACCTGCTCAAGCAGTTGCTGCAACTGCCGGCGCACTGGCTGATTTCGCTCAGGCTCAGGCTGGCTCAGGGCTTTGCCTCGTCACTGCACAAGCTGGTCGGCGTGGGGTTTGCCTTCACCGGAATTGTTCCCGATGAGCGCAGCGAGGGCTGGCTGGCGCTGTTTCATCGCGGCTATCAGCCACCCACGCTGACCTTGCACTGTCCGCACATGCAGCGCCTGCTGGATCAGGCTCGCTAGACCGACGAAAAAGTAGCGACGCCAGAAACGCAAACGGCCCGCCCAAAGAATGGGCGGGCCGTTTTTTTTCAAGGCTTATGCCTTGGCCTTGACGCCTTGATCCACAGGTTTCGGCGCATTGCCTTCACCGTAGGTTTTCAGGTTCTGCAGCACGTAGATCGCCTTCTTGTATTCGGGGATCAGGTTCTTGCCGTACGCGTTGCCATTGAGGCCATTGGTCTGGATCGCGTCGAGCTGGGTGGCGAAATACTCCAGCGCATTGAATTTGGCATCGACGTCTTTGGTCACGCCGAACCGGTCGAACTTGTCGCCGGCGTTCATCAAGGTAAAGGACGTGATCTCCGAAATCAGCCCGCGGCCACGCAGGAAGGCACTCAGATTGCCCAGTTGCTTGACCGAAGTGTTCGCCGGATCGAAGCCCTTGATGTTCTTGCGCAGGCCCTGCTTGTCCATTTCAGCGGTGTTCAGCGCGTTCGGATCGTTGCCGACCATGGTCAGCATCTGTTGCACCTTGACGCTCTGCGCCACCTGCTTTTTCGCGCCTGTATTGCGAACCAGCACCCCTGCCTTGCTCTCCCAGCCGCCGACAATGCCGATCGTCATGAGAAGACTCCCTGTGAAATAACCATGAAATGTCCTTGCTGGACTACTCGAATGCCGGGAAGTATCTACCGGCCCAGTGATGGCACCAACCCTTTTGGTGCAGTCGCTTACAATTTCTGTACATTCTCGATACAAATCGCCAGAGGCGCACTATGACGCGGCTTCATGGCAGTTTGACGATGGTTGCCGATTGCCTTGTTACGCCGATTGACGTGCCGGTGAATTCATTTGTATCGAGGTCAATACGCCCCTTCTGTCAGCCCGCTGCTTTCTTGCACGAAAGTACCTAAAGCTTCGCCGTTCGCCGACGATACGCTGGTGTAATCCCGCCGTTTTCCCCTCGACCCACAATAAAAAATCGCAGCTCAAGGACCGGTATCCATGCCCGCATTCCGCACCATTCAGGCTCGCTACACGCTGTTTCTGGTTCTGTTCATCCTGCTGCTGTCGGTGCTGACCGTGGTCGGTATCAGCCAACTGGTCGCGCCCAAGCTGCGCCAGACCGAAGAACAGGTGGTGCTCAACCGCATCGCCGAAGTCGCCGAACAGATTCAGGGCGAACTGAACAAAGTGCAGTCGCAGCAGCGCAGCATCACCCAGACCATTCCGCTGCTCGACAGCGCGGCCATCGACACGGTGCTGCCGGGGCTGGTGGATCAATACGGCGAACTGAAAGTATTTGGCGGCGGGATCTGGCCGCTGCCGGGCCAGCGCGAGGCCGGGCGCAACAAGTTCAGCACCTTCTGGCACCGCGATGCCTCGGGCAAACTGGCGGTGAACACCTTCTGGAACAGCGACGCGGCCCCCAACTACTACGACCAGAGCTGGTACAAGGGCGGCATGCAGACCCCGCGCGGTCAGTGCGCCTGGGCTGCGGCCTATAAAGACGATGCGAGCGCCGAGCCGCGCACCAACTGCGCCATGGCCATCCAGAAAAACGGTGCGGCGTGGGGCGTGTCGACCATCGACGTGACGCTGGGTTTCTTCAACGATCTGGTGGCGCGCAAGGAAAAAGACCTCAACGCCGAAATGCTGATCGTCGAGGCCGACGGCAAGATCATCAGCAACAGCTCGCGCATCAGTGGCCCGATCGTGCTGAAGAACATCAGCGAGCTGGCCGCCGGTTCGACGTTTGCCAGTCAGGTCAAGGCGGGCCTGCAGAACCGCGATCAGGCGCAACGCGTCGAATTCGACAACAATGGCGAAGCCAGCACCTTCTTCATGCGCCCGATCGAAGGCACGCCGTGGTTCCTCGCCACCGCCCTGCCAACGAAAATGCTCACTGCCCAGCGCGACGACGTGCTCAGCAGCCTGAGCCTGTTGCAGATTCCGCTGGTGATCCTGCTGGTGCTGCTGCAGGTCTACGCAATCCGCCAACTGGTTGCACGGATGAAAGCGCTGAAGGCCAACATCGACTCGCTGTCCAGCGGCGATGCCGACCTGACCCGACGCATCACCATCCGCGCCGAAGACGAGCTTGGCGCCATCGGCCACTCGGTCAACACCTTCATTGCCTATCTGCAAAACATGATCGGCGAAGTGACGCAGGCCACCGGTGCCATGGCTTCGAGCCTGGATAACCTGCAGCGTACGTCGGCCAACACCAGCCAGATCCTGCTGCGCCACGCTTCGGAAACCGATCAGACCGTCACCGCCATCACCGAAATGAGTTCGACCGCCGAAAGCGTTGCGCAGAACGCCGCCGAAACCGCCGCGTTCACCCAGCGCGCCAACGAAAACGCCGACCGTTCGCGAGTAGTGGTCGGGGAAGCGACCAACAGCGTGGTGGCCTTGATCGACGAGGTGGCGAGTGCCACCCAGAAAGTCGAGAACATGCAGCAGGACGCGCAGCGCATCACCGAAATTCTCGGGGTGATTGGCGCGATTGCCGGGCAGACCAACCTGCTGGCACTCAATGCCGCCATCGAAGCCGCCCGCGCCGGTGAACAGGGTCGCGGCTTTGCCGTGGTGGCCGATGAAGTCCGCGCCCTCGCCGCTCGCACCCAGGCCAGCACCTCGGAAATCAACGAGATGTTGACGCGTCTGACGCAAGGCGTGAGCTCTTCGGTCAGCGCCATGGAAAACACTCAGGCCAGTTGCCAGTCCGCCGCTGACGCCACGGCACGGGTCACCTCGGGCCTGGATGAAATGGCCGGTTCGGTCAGCCACATCAACAGCCTCAGCACGCAGATCGCCACCGCTGCCGAACAGCAAAGCGCGGTGACCGAAGAGATCAACCGCAGCATGGTGCAGATCCGTCACATGGTCGAAGAACTGGTCCACAGCGGCCAGGCCAGCGAACTCAATACCCGCCAGCTGCTGGAAGCCAACAACCGGGTGAGCGCGATCATGGGGCGCTTCAAAGTCCGTTGATTCTCCGACCAGTCTATTGTGGCGAGGGAGCTTGCTCCCGCTGGGTCGCGAAGCGGCCCCAACTCTGACACCGCGATAGACAGGAAGCCGAAATTGACCAATTGACGACTGCTACGCAGCCGAGCGGGAGCAAGCTCCCTCGCCACAGAGCGCGTCTCCATTCTGCCTGACAGATTTGTAATCTCCCTCTCAGCAGACTGTCAGGCTTGATCCATGATCATCCTGCCAGCCTGCCCTGTATCAACTTGAAACACTCGGTTGATGCCCGGCAGGATAATCCGGTCAAAATGGCCGTTTGAAAAGTGACCTGTAGTGAGGGGATTTATCCCCGACAGGCTACAACTGCCCATCATTGGATTGTCTGCGAGTCGAGAACCCCCTCATGCGAAACCTTTTGCGCCTGACCGCCCTCAGCGCCCTGCTTCTGTCCTCCCTGGCCCAGGCCGCCGATCTGATCCCGATCGAAGTGCATCGCGACGCCAATTGCGGCTGCTGCAAAAAATGGATCAGCCACCTCGAAGCTAACGGCTTCAAAGTCGAAGATCACGTCGAAAGCGACATGAGCAGCTTCAAACAGCAACACGGCGTGCCACCGCGCCTCGGCTCTTGCCATACCGCGCTGATCAACGGCAAGTTCGTCGAAGGCCATGTGCCGGCTGAACAGGTGCTGGCCCTGAGCAAACGCGACGATCTGCTGGGTATCGCCGCACCCGGCATGCCGATGGGTTCGCCGGGCATGGAAATGGACGGCATGAGCGATGCCTATCAAGTGATCGGCCTGAAAAAGGACGGCACGGATGTGGTGGTGGCGGACTACCCGGCGCACTGATGGCCACTGGTTACCTCGGGCTGTTCGCGGCAGCGTTCGGCGCCGCGACATTGTTGCCGCTGCAATCCGAAGCGCTGCTGGTCGGGCTGATCGCCAGCGACCGTTACTGGCTCTGGGGCCTGCTGGGCGTGGCGACGCTGGGCAATGTCCTCGGTTCGCTGGTCAACTGGTGGCTGGGGCGCGGCATCGAACGCTTTCAGGATCGACGCTGGTTTCCCGTCAGCCCAAGACACATGGCCACTGCGCGCAAACACTATGAGCGTTACGGGCATTGGTCGTTGCTGCTCAGCTGGCTGCCGGTGATCGGCGATCCGCTGACCCTGATCGCCGGCGTGATGCACGAACCGCTCGGGCGCTTTCTGCTGATCGTCACGCTGGCCAAAGGTGCGCGTTACGCCGTGGTGGCAATACTGACCCTGGGCTGGCTCGGTTGAACATTCCAGCCATGCCGTTGCCTGTGGTTAACGTCGCCCTAATCCGGGCGTTCCAGCATCGGCCGATTTCCATGGAGTTTGCCCCTATGTCCCTCTCGCCATCCCGCTGGCTGCCCGGCCTGTTTCTCAGCGCTGCGCTGCCCCTGTTTGCCCACGCCGCAACACCTGCTGCAGTCCAGGAAAATGCCCCGACTTATGGCCCGGAGCTGCAAGGTTTCCAATACCCCTACACGCTCAAGCACTTTGCTTTTGAGTCCCAGGGTAAATCCCTGCAGATGGGTTACATGGACGTTGCCGCCCACGGCAAGGCCAACGGGCGGACCGTGGTGCTGATGCACGGCAAGAACTTTTGCGCCGCCACTTGGGACAGTTCGATCAAAGCCTTGAGCGAGGCCGGTTACCGGGTCGTCGCGCCGGATCAGATCGGTTTCTGCACCTCCAGCAAACCCGATCACTATCAGTACAGCTTTCAGCAACTGGCGACCAACACCCAACAACTGCTCAAGGCCCTGGGCATCCAGAAAGCCACCCTGCTCGGCCACTCCACCGGCGGCATGCTCGCCACTCGCTATGCGCTGTTGTTCCCGGATCAGGTCGAACAACTGGCCCTGGTCAACCCGATCGGTCTGGAAGACTGGAAGGCCCTCGGCGTGCCGTATCGCACCGTTGATCAGTGGTATCAGCGCGAATTGAAAGTCACCGCCCAAAGCATTCGCGACTACGAGCGCAGCACCTATTACGACGGGCGCTGGAAACCCGAGTTCGACCGCTGGGTCGACATGCTCGCCGGCCTGAGCAACGGCCCGGGCAAAACCCGGGTGGCGTGGAACTCGGCGCTGATCTACGACATGATCTTCACTCAGCCGGTGTACTACGAGTTCAAGGATCTGAAGATGCCGACCCTGTTGCTGATCGGCACCTCCGACACCACGGCCATCGGCAAGGACCTTGCCTCCCCTGAGGTCAAGGCGAAAATCGGCCACTATGATGTGCTCGGCCAGCAGGTGGCCAAGCTGATACCACAGTCGACACTGGTGGAATTCCCCGGCATGGGCCACGCGCCGCAGATGGAAGAACCGGCGAAATTTCATCAGGCCTTGCTCGGCTGGCTGAACAACCCCAATCCCGTTCGTTGATGAGGTAAGGCTGATGGCGGTGCAGATTGCAGTGATTGATGACTGGCAGGACGTGGCACGCGAGGTGGTCGACTGGTCGGTACTCGACAGCATCGGCGAAGTCAGCTTCGTGCATGACTATCCGGCGGACAACGCCACACTGGCCGCACGACTGGGCCAGTTCCAGGTGATCTGCGTGATGCGCGAGCGCACGCGTTTCGATCAGGATCTACTGCAGCGCCTGCCCAACCTCAAGCTGCTGGTCACCGGCGGCATGCGCAACGCGGCACTGGACATGCAGGCGGCCGCCGACCTCGGGATCAAGGTCTGCGGCACCGACAGCTATAAACATGCGGCGCCGGAGCTGACCTGGGCACTGATCATGGCCGCCACACGCAATCTGGTGAACGAAGCCAACGCCCTGCGCGCCGGTGGCTGGCAGCAAGGGCTGGGCGGTGACCTGCATGGCAAGACGTTGGGCATCCTCGGTCTGGGCAGTATCGGCCAGAAGGTCGCGCAATTCGCTCAGGTGTTCGGCATGCGCGTGATTGCCTGGAGCGAAAACCTCAGCGCCGAACGCGCGCAGCAGGCCGGGGTGACCTACGTCAGCAAGCAGCAACTGTTCGAACAGGCCGACATCCTTTCGGTGCACTTGGTCTTGAGCGAGCGCAGTCGTGCACTGGTGGACGCGCAGGCACTGGGCTGGATGAAACCCACCGCCCTGCTGGTCAACACCGCCCGTGGGCCGATCGTCGACGAAGCGGCGCTGATCAAGGCATTGCAGAAACAACAGATCGCCGGAGCGGCGCTGGACGTATTCGATCAGGAACCGCTGCCTGAACTGCACCCGTTTCGCACCCTGGCGAATGTGCTGGCTACGCCGCATGTGGGGTATGTGAGTCGGCAGAATTATGCGCAGTTCTTTGCGCAGATGATCGAGGATATTCAGGCCTGGGCGGCGGGGAGCCCGCTGCGCCTGTTGAATTGATCGTAACCTTTCGATTGCGCTGAATCGACTGACGCCTTCGCGAGCAAGCCCGCTCCCACATTGGAAATGCGTCGTACACAAATCAACTGTGGGAGCGGGCTTGCTCGCGAAGGGGCCCTGACAGACACAAGATCAACAAACTGCCCGCACCAGAACAGTGCGCCCTCCCTTGCCGCTAGCACAGAAACGTGACCGGCCAGTCACCGTTTTAGCCCCTCCATAGAAAAAAACCTGCACTTCGTCGGTGCGTTCAGCCCTGCACGCCACGTCTTTCGCCGCGCGCAAACCGATTGTCGAACAATTTACCTATTTGCCCCGGCCCGCTCTAGGATCTGGCCTAGACTGATTTTCGCGGGGTTAGACCAGTCGGTCACCGCACGCAAAAAAAGTCGAAACTTTTGCGTGACGCGGCTGGTCATCTGCAACACAGGGGCAACGTGACTGGTGCAATCCTTGCAACGCCCCCTCCACCCATTCTGCTTGCGCGTGTTGGGTAGCGTTTGCTCACCGATGCGAGGCGCGTTTGCGCCCGGCCACAGGATTTGGCCACGGATATGGCTTGTTCCAGACAAGAAACAGATCAACGACACGGGAGATTCATATGATCAGTGCGGCATTGGATATTCAGGGAGAGCGTGCTCAGCAGTCAGTTGGCGAAGCGAGCACATTGAGTCTTCCCGGCAGCCGGTCGATCAACGTCCCGGGCACCAAAACGCTGACGCCGGTCGCCAGCCAGAATCCCAACAAGAAGAAAGTGTTGTTCGTGACCTCGGAAATCGCCGACCTGGTGAAGACCGGCGGTCTGGGTGACGTCTCCGCCGCCCTGCCCCGCGCCATGGCGCACCTGCACGATGTGCGCGTGCTGATCCCCGGTTACCCGCAGGTGATGCACAGCGAGAACCCGATCCATATCATCGGCGAACTCGGCGGCCATGCCGCGCTGCCTCCGTGCAAGATCGGGCGTATGGACATGCCGGACGGGCTGGTGATCTACGTCCTGATCTGCCCTGAGCTGTATGAGCGTGAAGGCTCGCCTTACGGCGCCAACAACGGTCGCGACTGGCCGGACAACCATATTCGCTTCGCCCGTCTGGGTCTGGCCGCTGCCGACATCGCCGCCAACCTCGCACAAATTCACTGGTGCCCGGATCTGGTGCACGCCCACGACTGGCCGGCCGGTCTGGCCCCTGCTTATATGCACTGGCGCGGGCAGCGCACGCCGACCCTGTTCACCATTCATAACCTGGCCTATCAAGGTGTAACCAGCCTCGGCTCGTGCCCGGAACTCGGCATCCCGACCCATGCCCTGCAGCAGGAAGGCATGGAGTTCTACGGCAAAATGTCGTTCCTCAAGGCCGGCATGGCCTATTCGAGCCATATCACCACGGTCAGCGCGACGTATGCGCAAGAAATCACCACCCCGGATTTCGGCTGCGGTCTCGACGGTTTCCTCGCCGCCAAGACCCAGCAAGGCTTGCTCAGCGGTATCCCTAACGGCATCGACGAAAGCTGGGACGCGGCCACCGATCCGCACCTGTTCGCACCGTTCGCCATCGGCGATTGGGAAGGCAAAGCGGTCAACGCCGCTCATGTGCGTGAACTGTTTGGTTTGAAAGATTCCAGCGGCCCGCTGTTTGCGGTGGTTTCGCGGCTGGTTTATCAGAAAGGCCTGGACCTGACCGAAGCCGTCTCCGAATACATCGTGCAGAACGGCGGCCAGATCGCAATCATCGGGCGTGGCGAGCCGGAAGAAGAACAGGCCATGCGTGAACTGGCGCTGCGCTTCCCGGGGCAGATCGGCGTGCGCATCGGCTTTAATGAAACCGACGCCCGGCGCATGTTCGCCGGCAGCGATTTCCTGCTGATGCCGTCGCGTTACGAGCCGTGCGGCCTGAGCCAGATGTACGCCCAGCGTTTCGGCTCGTTGCCGGTGGCGCGCAACACCGGCGGATTGGCTGACACCATCGAAAACGGCGTCACCGGTTTCCTCTTCGACGAATCCACTGCCGACAGCTACCGCGAAGCCCTGAGCCGCGCATTCAAGGTATTCGCCTTCCCCGAACTGCTCAACGCCATGCGCTGCCGGGCGATGGCCGCGCCGTTCAACTGGTGCAAAGCGGTCGAACCCTACGCCGAACTTTATGAACAACTGGTCGCCAAGGCGCTGGGTAAAGCCGGCCACAAATAATTCACGGAGCTTTTCACGATGCCGTTACGGACCCAAGAAAACTGGCCCCACGGCGCGATCATGCAGGACGCCGAACACACTCAGTTTGCGCTGTGGGCACCGGATGCTTTTTACGTCAGTGTCGAACTTGAAACCGGCCAGTCTCTGCCGATGTTGCCGCAGGCCGATGGCTGGTTTGTGATCAAGACCCGGTGCCCGGCGGGCACCCGTTATCGCTTCAACATTGATGGCGAACTGGAAGTGCCCGACCCCGCCTCCCGTGCCCAGGACGGCGACATCGACCGCTACAGCGTGGTGGTCGATCCGCTGGCCTATCAGTGGCGTCACACCACCTGGCACGGCCGGCCGTGGAGCGAAGCGGTGATCTACGAGCTACACGTCGGCGCACTCGGCGGCTTTGCCGAAGTCGAGCAGCATCTGGCGCGTCTCGCCGAACTGGGCATCACCGCCATCGAACTGATGCCGCTCGCGCAGTTCCCCGGCACCCGCAACTGGGGCTACGACGGCGTGCTGCCCTTCGCACCGCAAGCCTCCTATGGCACCCCGGAACAACTCAAGCACCTGATCGACAGCGCCCACGGCCATGGTCTGGCGGTGATTCTCGACGTGGTCTACAACCACTTCGGCCCCGACGGCAATTTCCTCGGGCGCTACGCCAAAGGCTTCTTTCGCGAAGACAAACACACGCCGTGGGGCGCGGCGATCGACTTCCGCCAACGTGAAGTGCGGGATTTCTTCATTGAAAACGCGCTGATGTGGTTACTCGAATACCGCTTCGATGGTCTGCGCCTGGACGCGGTGCATGCGATTGAGAGCCCGGACTTCCTGCCCGAACTGGCTCAATGCATCCGGCAGCAGGTCGATCCGACGCGTCACGTCTGGCTCACCGTGGAAAACGAGCTGAACCAGTCGAGCCTGCTCGAAGAGGATTACGACGCGCAGTGGAACGACGACGGGCACAATGCCCTGCACGTGCTGCTGACCGGCGAAACTGACGCTTACTACGCTGACTATGCGCTGCAACCCACCGAGCAATTGGTGCGCTGCCTGAGCCAGGGTTTCGTATTCCAGGGCCATATCACCCGTCATGGCGAACCCCGGGGCGAGCCCAGCGAACACCTGCCCTCGACCGCTTTCGTGTTGTTCCTGCAGAACCATGACCAGATCGGCAACCGGGCTTTCGGCGAGCGCTTGCATCACCTGGCCGACCCGCGCGCGCTGCAGGCCGCCACCGTGCTGTTGCTGCTGTCGCCGATGATCCCGCTGATGTTCATGGGCGATGAATACGCCGCCGAGCAACCGTTCCTGTTTTTCACTAGTCACCACGGCGAACTCGCGGATCTGGTACGCGAAGGTCGGCGCAACGAATTCGCCGGGTTCAGCGCCTTCGCCGATCCGCACAAACGCGAGAAAATTCCCGATCCGAATGCCGAGCAGACCTTCCACGCCTCGCAGCCGCGCCTGATCGGCAGCGGCACCGCAAAACAGCAGGAAACCCTCGCGCTGTACCGGCAACTGCTGCGATTGCGCCACCGCTACATCATTCCCAATCTGTCCGGCACCCAGGCGCTCGGGGCGCACATGCTCGGCTTTGGCGCGGTCAGTGCACGCTGGCGTCTGGGCGATGGCAGTGAGCTGCGAATTGACCTGAACCTCAGCGACACGCCAGTGGTCAACCCTGCACAGACCGACGCCGTGTGGCTGTTTCAACAGCCGCCCGCAGACGACCTGTCGGAACCGGGCGTTCTCGCCCCGTATTGCGCGCTTGTCAGCCTCACGGCCGCAACCCCCTTGCAACCTCTGGATGGAGAGCGCCTATGAGCGATGCGCAACTGGAAATACTCGCAAGCCGCGCCGGCCTTGCCGTCGACTGGATCGACGCCAACGGCCGCCCGCAAAAAGTCGCTCCGGCGGTGCTGCGCAATGTCCTCACCGGGCTGGGGCATCCGGCCAATACCGCGCAGGAAATCGACGCCAGCCTGCTGCAACTGCAACAAGTGCAGCAGGACCGTCACTTGCCGCCGCTGCTGACCGCCGACGTCGGTGTCGGTGTCGATCTGGCGCGCTACTTCGAACCGGAAACGCCGTGCGAAATCCATCTCGAAGACGGCTCGCGGCTGAACCTCAAGCTCGACGCCGAAGCCAAACTGCCGGGGTTGATCCCGGTCGGCTACCAGCAGGTGCACATCGCCGATCAGTATTTCACCCTCGCCGTAGCGCCGGAGCGCTGTTTCAGCGTCGCTGATGCGGTGGACAATCCGATCCCTCGCGTGTGGGGCCTGAGCGCGCAACTGTACAGTCTGCGCCGCCCCGGCGATGGCGGTTTCGGCGACACTCAGGCGCTGGAAGAGCTGGCCCGGGTGGCCGGCGAGCGCGGTGCCGAGGCACTGGCGATCAGTCCGCTGCATGCGATGTTCAGCGCCGATACCGGGCGCTACAGCCCTTATTCGCCGTCCAGTCGGCTATTCCTTAATTCCCTCTACGCGGCGCCGGGCGCCATCCTTGGCGAGCGGGCCTTGCGTGATGCAATCGACGCCAGCGGTCTGGCCGAACAATTCCAGCATCTGGAAGACCTCAAACTCATCGACTGGCCCAGCGCCGCCGCCGCCAAACAAAAGCTGTTGCAAGCCCTGTACGACGGTTTCGTCGCCGGCGAGCATCCGCTGCACCCGGATTTCGCCAGTTTCCGCCATGCCGGTGGCGAAGCCCTGGAAAATCACTGCCGCTTCGAAGCGATTCAGGAAATGCGCGCCGCCCGTGGCGAAAACCTCGACTGGCGCGAATGGCCAGAACACTGGCACGACCCGCGCGGCGCCGCCCTCGAAGCCTTCGCCGAGGAATACGCCGAGCGCATCGGCTACTTCGCCTTCTGCCAATGGCTGATCCACCGCTGCCTGGAACGTGCACAAACCGCCGCACGCAGCGCTGGCATGGGCATCGGCCTGATCGCTGACCTGGCAGTGGGTGCCGACGGCGCCGGCAGCCAGGCCTGGAGCTTCCAGGACGAACTGCTCGCCTCGCTCACTGTCGGCGCACCGCCGGACATTCTCAATCGCTCCGGTCAGGGCTGGGGGATCTCCGCGTTTTCCCCTGAAGGCCTGATCCGCAACGGCTTTCGGGCGTTCATCGACATGCTGCGCGCCAACTTCGCCCACGCCGGCGGATTGCGCATCGACCACGTGATGGGCCTGCAACGGCTGTGGGTGATCCCCAACGGCGCCGCGCCGGCCGATGGCGCTTATCTGTATTACCCGTTTGACGATCTGCTGCGCCTGCTGACCCTCGAATCACACCGGCATCAGGCGATCGTCCTCGGCGAAGACCTTGGCACCGTGCCCGACGGCCTGCGGGAAAAGCTCAGCACCCGCTCGATCCTCGGCATGCGCGTGCTGCTGTTCGAACAGGACAACACCCGTTTCAAACCGATTCTCGACTGGCCGGACAACGCGCTGGCGACCACCAGCACCCACGATCTGCCAACGCTCAATGGCTGGTGGCATGGCCGCGATATCGACTGGAACTCCCGTTTAGGCTTCGTCGATGCCAACGGTGAAATCGAATGGCGCCGCCATCGCCAGCGTGAACGCGAAGGTCTGCGCGGCGCACTGAGTCAGGACCCGCAGAACTTTCGCGAGGAATCCCACGAGGCCGATCAAGTGGTCGATGCCAGCGTACGCTTCCTCGGTCATACCCGCGCGCCGCTGGTGCTGCTTCCGCTGGAGGACGCGCTGGGCATTGACGAACAGGCCAACCTGCCCGGCACCATCGACAGCCACCCGAACTGGTCGCGGCGGTTGCCCGGCAACAGCGAAGCATTGCTCGATGGTGTCGACGCGGCGCGCCGTCTGGAACTGCTGGCCTGCGCCCGCCTGCAAGCTGCCGAGCGTGACCAATGAATTGCTCGTTCAACCAACCGTTGCGCGCCACCCTGCGCCTGCAATTTCACAAAGGCTTTACCCTGGAACAGGCCGTGCCGCTGGTGCCGTACTTCGCCCGCCTCGGTATCAGCCACATTTATGCCTCGCCGCTGCTCGCGGCCCGCGCCGGTTCGATGCACGGCTACGACGTGGTCGACCCGACCCAAGTCAATCCGGAACTCGGTGGCGAACCGGCGCTGCGGCGTCTGGTCAGCAGCCTGCGCGAGCACAATATGGGGCTGATCCTCGACATCGTCTCCAACCACATGGCGGTCGGTGGCGGCGACAACCCGTGGTGGCTGGACTTGCTGGAATGGGGCCGACTGAGCCCCTACGGCGAGTTCTTCGACATTCAGTGGCATTCGCCCGACCCGTTGATGGAAGGCCAGTTGCTGCTGCCGTTTCTCGGCAGCGACTACGGCATTGCCCTGCAGGAAGGCACGTTGAAACTGCACTTCGATGCGCAGCAAGGACGCTTCCACGTCGAGCATTACGACCACCACTTCCCGATCTGCCCGAATGACTACGGCGAACTGCTCAAACCGGTCGAGGCGCTGAAGTCCCTGGCCGATCGTTTCAGTACCCTCAGCTACCAGACCGACGCGTATGCGCTGGCGATGCCGCTAAAGGAAGAACTGAAAGAGCTCGCTAGCGATCCACAGATCCGCGCCGCAATCGAGGAAAGTCTCGCGCATTACGATTCCACGACTGCGGAAGGCTTCGACAAGCTGCACCAGTTGCTCGAGCGCCAAAGCTACCGTCTCGCCAGTTGGCGCACCGCCGCGGACGACATCAATTGGCGGCGTTTTTTCGACATCAACGAACTCGGCGGCCTGCGTGTCGAACGCCCGGCGGTGTTCGAAGCGACCCATGGCAAGATCTTCCAGTTGATTGCCGAAGGGCTGGTCGACGGTTTGCGCATCGACCACATAGACGGCCTCGCCGACCCGCGCGGTTACTGCCGCAAACTACGGCGGCGCCTGGATTTACTCGCGCCGGACCGGCACTTGCCGATCTACGTCGAGAAGATTCTCGGCGCCGGCGAAACCCTGCGCACCGACTGGGCGGTGGATGGCAGCACCGGTTACGAGTTCATGAATCAACTGTCGTTGCTGCAACACGACCCGGATGGCGAACACGTACTCGGCGACCTGTGGCAGCGCCGTACCGAGCGCCCGGCGGCGTTCATCGAAGAAGCGCAACTGGCGCGCCAGCAGATCCTCAACGGTTCGCTGGCCAGCGATTTTGAAAGCGTCGCCCAGGCGCTGCTGCAAGTGGCGCGCGACGACCTGATGACCCGCGACCTGACCCTCGGTGCGATCCGCCGCGTGTTGCAGGCGCTGATCGTGCATTTCCCGGTGTATCGCACTTACATCAGCGCGCTCGGTCGCGCGGCGCAGGATGAGCAATTCTTCCAGCAGGCCATGGCCGGCGCTCGGCAGACCTTGGGCGAAGGCGACTGGCCGGTGCTCGACTGCGTCGCCGCCTGGCTCGGTGGCACGCCCTGGCGGCACAAGCCGCGCGGGCGCTCGCGCAAGATCCTCAAGCACGCCTGCGTACGTTTCCAGCAACTGACTTCGCCGGCAGCGGCCAAAGCCGTGGAAGATACCGCGCTGTATCGTTCGGCAGTGCTGCTGTCGCGCAATGATGTCGGCTACAACACCGAACAGTTCAGCGCACCGGTCAGCGACTTCCATGCGGTCAATCAGCAACGCCTGGACGCGTTTCCCGACAACTTGCTGGCCACCGCCACCCACGACCACAAACGCGGCGAAGACACCCGCGCACGGCTGGCGATACTCAGCGAACGCAGTCACTGGTACGCCGAGCAGGTCGAGTTGTGGCGCGCCCTCGCCCGGCCGCTGCGCGACGATGATCAACTGCCGTCGTCCGGCGATGAACTGATCCTTTATCAGGCGCTGCTCGGCAGTTGGCCGCTGCAATTGCGTGATGACGATCAGTCAGGTTTTGCCGACTACGCCGAGCGTATCTGGCAGTGGCAACAGAAAGCCCTGCGCGAAGCCAAGCTGCAAAGCAGCTGGAGTGCGCCCAACGAAGCCTACGAAAACGCTGCGCAGACGTTTACTCAAAGACTGCTCACCGGTGAGGAAGGCGAGCTGCTGCGTGCGGCGCTGAGCAAGACCGTCAACAGTATCGCGGCGGCCGGCGCCCTCAACAGTCTGGCGCAAACCTTGCTGCGCATGACCGTGCCGGGGGTGCCGGATCTGTATCAGGGCAACGAGTTCTGGGATTTCAGCCTGGTCGATCCGGACAACCGCCGGCCGGTGGATTACGCCGCGCGCGAGCAAGCCCTGGACGGACACGCGCCGCTCGAGGAACTGCTGGCGAACTGGCGTGACGGGCGTATCAAGCAAGCGTTGATCGCCCAAGTGCTGAACCTGCGCGCCGAACACGCCGAGCTGTTTCGCCGGGGCACCTATCAGGCCTTGGAGGTGCTGGGCGAGCAGGCGCACAACGTCCTCGCGTTCGCCCGTGAGCACGAGGGCAACCACGCCATCGTGATCGTGCCGATCCGCTGCGCGACGTTGCTGGAAAACAGTGCCGTGCCACAGGTGGATGCGCTGCGCTGGGGCGATACGCGAGTGGTTTTACCGTTCGCCGCCTCTGACACAAACCTGAAGGGACTTTTTCACAGCAGCGCAGTCACAAAAAACAGGGAGCTGAACGTCAGCGCCGCGCTGGGGGATTTCCCGGTCAATCTGTTTATCCAACTCTTTACGTAACGACGAGTTCAGTTCAGGAGCATTGCGATGAGTACCGACGATAAACGCATCCGCGAGTTTGCCTATCAGATCTGGGAATCCGAGGGCAAACCTGAAGGTCATGAATCCCGTCATTGGGAAATGGCGCGCAAACTGGCCGAAGCCGAGGCCCTGGCGCCGAAGCAATCGCCAAAAGCCGCTGGCAGTAAAACCGCTGGCAAGACTGCGAACGGCAAAGCCACCGAAAGCAAGACGCCGGCGGCCAAGCCCAAGGCGCCTACGGACGCCAAAGCCAAGCCCTCCAGCGCCGCCAAAGTGATTCCACCGGGCGAAAAAGCCGCCGAGAAAAAGCCGCGCGCCCCGCGCAAGCCCCCGGCCAACTGACCCACCCGGATTATTGAACTGAATGACCGTGTGGCGGGTTCGCTCGCCACATTGGGATAACTCGTCCTCGAGAAACCTCAAATAACCTCTGTCAGGAAGAGATGTCTGTGGTGAGGGGATTTATCCCCGATCGGCTGCGAAGCAGTCGCAGGGCCGCTGCGCGGCCCATCGGGGATAAATCCCCTCACCACAGATTCTGTTCCCACAGTTGATCCGTTATTCGAACCAACCCGTTTTGCAGGAGCAATCATGTCCAGTCCAAAAAAAGCCGAGCCCGCAGCGCACGCTGAGCCGTCCAGAATCCGTGAAGGCCTGCCCTTCCCGCTCGGCGCAACCTGGGATGGTCTGGGGGTGAACTTTGCGCTGTTTTCCGCCAACGCCACTAAAGTCGAGCTGTGCATCTTCGACGATGCCGGTGAAGTCGAACTCGAACGCATCGAACTGCCGGAATACACCGACGAGATTTTCCACGGCTATCTGCCCGACGCCCATCCGGGGCTGATCTACGGCTACCGTGTCTACGGCCCGTATGACCCGGCCAACGGCCACCGCTTCAACCACAACAAACTGCTGATCGACCCCTACGCCAAACAACTGGTCGGCGAGTTGAAATGGTCCGAGGCGCTGTTCGGCTACACCATCGGCCACCCCGACGCCGACCTCAGTTTCGATGAACGCGACAGCGCGCCGTTCGTGCCCAAGTGCAAGGTCATCGACCCGGCGCACACCTGGGGCAACGACCATCGGGTCAGCGTGCCGTGGGACAAAACCATCATTTATGAAACCCACGTGCGCGGCATCAGCATGCGTCACCCGTCGGTGCCGGAAAACGTGCGCGGTACGTTTGCCGGGCTGATGGTCGACGACGTGCTCGAGCACATCCGCAAACTCGGCGTGTCGACCGTGGAGTTGCTGCCGATCCATGCCTTCGTCAACGACCAGCATTTGCTGCACAAGGGCATGACCAACTACTGGGGCTACAACAGCATCGCCTTCTTCGCCCCGGACCCGCGTTACCTGGCCAGCGGCAAGATCGCCGAATTCAAGGAGATGGTCGCGCACCTGCACGAGGCCAATCTGGAAGTGATCCTCGACGTGGTCTACAACCACACCGCCGAGGGCAACGAACAAGGCCCGACCCTGTCGATGCGCGGCATCGACAACGCCTCCTACTACCGCCTGATGCCGGACGACAAGCGCTACTACATCAACGATTCCGGCACCGGCAACACCCTCGACCTCAGTCACCCATGCGTGCTGCAGATGGTCACCGATTCGCTGCGCTATTGGGCCAGCGAGATGCATGTCGACGGCTTCCGCTTCGATCTGGCGACGATTCTCGGGCGCTATCACGACGGGTTCGACGAGCGTCACAGCTTCCTCGTCGCCTGCCGTCAGGACCCGGTGCTGCGTCAGGTGAAAATGATCGCCGAACCTTGGGACTGCGGCCCCGGTGGCTATCAGGTCGGCAACTTCCCACCCGGCTGGGTCGAGTGGAACGACAAATTCCGCGACACCGTGCGCGCGTTCTGGAAAGGTGACGACGCTCAGGTTGCCGACTTCGCCAGCCGTATGACCGCGTCCGGCGAGATGTTCAATCAGCGTGGACGGCGGCCGTACTCGTCGGTGAACTTCATCACCGCGCATGACGGTTTCACCCTCAACGATCTGGTGTCGTACAACGACAAACACAACGAGGCCAACGACGAGAACAACCAGGACGGCAGCAACAACAACCTGTCGTGGAACCACGGCGTCGAAGGCCCGACTGACGATCCGGAGATCAACGCACTGCGCCATCGGCAGATGCGCAACTTCTTCGCCACGCTGCTGCTGTCACAAGGTACGCCGATGATCGTCGCCGGCGACGAGTTCGCCCGCACCCAGGACGGCAACAACAACGCCTATTGCCAGGACAGCGAGATCGGCTGGGTCAACTGGGACCTGAGCGAGGACGGCAAGGCGCTGCTCAAATTCGTCAAACGCCTGATCAAGCTGCGTATGGCTTACCCGATCCTGCGTCGCGGGCGTTTCCTGGTCGGTGAATACAACGAGGACATCGGCGTCAAGGACGTCACCTGGCTGGCGCCGGACGGCACCGAGATGACCACCGAACACTGGCATGACGCGAACAACCGCTGCCTCGGCATGCTGCTCGACGGTCGCGCGCAGGAAACCGGGATCCGCCGCAAGGGCGCCGATGCGACCTTGCTGCTGGTGGTCAACGCCCATCACGACATCGTCAACTTCAGCCTGCCGGAAGTGCCTGAAGGCAGTTTCTGGACCTGCATGATCGACACCAATCAGCCGTCGATTCGCGGTCAGGAGCGCTTCGAGTTCGGCCATGAGTATTCGGTCACTGGCCGCTCGCTGCTGCTGTTCGAACTGCAACGCGAAGAAGAAGATTGATATGGACCTGCAACACTATCTGGCGCGCCGCCCGCCTGATTATCCCGACACGGCGGCCCTCGGTCATTGCCTGCGGGCGCTGGTCGAGGCCGGTCTGGATCAGTTGTCGTTACCGGGCAGCGGCCGCACGCTGGAGCGCTTTCAGCGTCTGGCCGAAGTCGGCGGACACGATCTGGGCTTGTGCAAGCTCTACGAAGGCCACACCGACGCCTTGGCGATCATCGAACAGCTCGGAGGCTCGCCCACGCCGGGCAGCACCTGGGGCATGTGGGCTGCCGAACCGCCGCAGGCACGGGTGCAAGTGCGCCCGGCCGGGCACATGGTGCGCCTCGACGGGCGCAAGGCCTGGTGCTCCGGCGCGGCGGTGCTCAGCCATGCGCTGCTCACCGCGTGGGACGCCGAGGACCGTCAGCAACTGGTCGCGGTGGCGCTTGATCAACCGGGTGTGACCATTACCAATGAGGGCTGGCAAGCGGTCGGCATGGGCGCCACCGGCAGCGTCGAAGTGTTGTTCGACGCGGCCGAAGCCCAGGCCATCGGCGAACCCGGCGACTACCTGAATCGTCCGGGCTTCTGGCAGGGCGGGATCGGTATCGCCGCCTGCTGGTACGGCGCGGCGCGGCAGATCGGCGAGGCGCTACGTCAACAGTGCGCACAACGCCCGGAGCCGCATGCCCTCGCCCATCTCGGCGCAGTCGATGCGGCGCTGTGCGCGGCGGCGAATGTACTGCGTTTCAGTGCGCTGCACATCGACGCGCACCCCGAGGCCGATGCCCAACTGCTGGCCCGGCGTGCCCGTGCGGTGGTCGAACAGTCGGCTGAGCAGGTGATGCGCGACGTCGGGCGGGCGCTGGGTGCCGGACCGTTCTGCAAGGATCGGCACTTCGCCCGGCTGATCGCTGACCTGCCGGTGTTTCTGCGTCAGAGCCATGCCGAGCGTGACCTCGCCGCCCTCGGTCAATCGCTGGCCGAACACCCTGAGGAGGCCTGGACACTATGAATGCCGCCAACAAACCCGATCCGATCATCGGTCACCAGGGAACGTCCCTGCTGCAATGGCAACACTCCCGGCACCTTGCGGCGCTGGACAGCGTCGATGTGCTCAGTCTGGTGCCGCCGGGCGCCCGTGCGGTGATTGTCGCCCCGCACCCGGACGACGAAGTGCTCGGCTGCGGCGGCCTGTTGCAGTTGCTGGCGGCCGCCGGGCGTCAGTTGCAACTGATCTCGGTCACCGATGGCAGCGCCAGTCACCCTGGCTCCGAGCGCTGGCCGGTGGAGCGTCTGAGTGTGGTCCGCCCGCAGGAATCGGCCGAAGCCTTGCGCCGCCTCGGCGTGCCGCTGCACCGGATGAAATGGCTGCGCGGCGGTTTCAGCGATAGCCAGGTTGCCGCTGACGAATCGTCGCTGGTCGCGTTCATCGAGCGCCACTTGCGCCCCGGCGACGTGGTGTTCAGCACCTGGTGCGAAGACGGCCACTGCGATCACGAAGCCGCCGGCCGCGCCAGTATCGAAGCTGCGCGGCGGGTCGGCGCCACCTGCCACGAATTGCCGGTATGGACCTGGCACTGGGCCTCCCCCGAAGACGCCTCGGTACCGTGGCAGCGCGCGCGCAAGATTCTGCTGTCCCCCGAGCAAGTGGCGCGCAAACGCCACGCGGTACATGCCTTCGCCAGCCAACTGGAAGGCGATCCGCAGGCCGGGCTGCAACCGGTGCTGGCACCGTACGTATTGGATCGCCTGCTGCAACCGTTTGAGGTGGTGTTCCTATGAGCGTCGATGATCGCTATTTCGATGGGTTATTCAGCGCCAACGACGACCCCTGGGCCTTCCGCGAGCGCTGGTATGAACAGCGCAAACGCGCGATCACCCTCGCCGCCCTGCCCCGCGCACATTACCGGGCAATCTTCGAACCCGGTTGCGCCAATGGTGAACTCAGCGCCGAGCTCGCCGGCCGCTGCGACCGTTTGCTGTGTTGCGATACCGCCAGTGCGGCGGTGAATCTGGCGCGTACCCGATTGAGCCTTTTTGACCACGCCGAGGTGCGCCAAAGTCGTCTGCCCGGCGACTGGCCGGAGGAAAAATTCGACCTGATTGTATTTAGCGAAATCGGCTACTACCTCGATGCCCGGGATCTGACAGAAGTGATCCGGCGCATCAGTGATTCCTTGACGGCCGACGGGCAATTGCTCGCTTGCCACTGGCGTCCGCCCATCGACGGCTGCCCGCTCAATGCCCGTCAAGTGCATGACCTGATTCATGAGCAATTGCCGCTGCCGCGTCTGGCGCTGCATCAGGAAGCGGACTTCATCCTTGAAGTCTGGAGCCGCGAGCCGCGCTCGGTGGCCGCACTGGAGGGCCTGCGATGATCGGCATTCTGATTCCGGCGCATAACGAGGAAGACCTGCTCGAGCAATGCCTGAGCGCCGCGCTGCGCGCCAGTAAGCACGGGCTGTTGGCCGGCGAGCCGGTCGAAGTGCTGGTGGTGCTCGACAGCTGCACCGACCGCTCGGCGCGGATCGTCAGCGGCTTTCCGGTGCTGAGCCTGCACATCGACGCGCGCAATGTCGGCCAGGCCCGGGCCGCCGGCGCGCAGATCCTGCTGGAGCGCGGCGCACGCTGGATTTCCTGCTCCGACGCCGACAGCCGGGTGGCCGATGACTGGCTGGTGGCACAGCTTGGGTTGGGCGCCGACGCAGTGTGCGGCACGGTGACCGTCGAACACTGGGATCCGTTGTTCGATGAAGCCGCGCAAATCCGCTATCACAGCCACTATCAGGCGCGTGACGGCCATCGGCACATCCATGGCGCCAACCTCGGCATCAGCGCCGACGCCTATCGTTGGGCCGGCGGCTTCCCGCCGCTGGCCTGCGACGAAGATGTGCAACTGGTGCGGCAGCTGGAGCGGTGTGGCGCCGATATCGCCTGGAGCCATCGCCCGCAAGTGCATACCAGCGCCCGACTGGACAGCCGGGCACGCGGTGGATTTGGTGACTATCTGCGAAACGTGGCACAGCTTGGCCAAAAAAAAGCGGATCAGATTGATCTGTGACGCGACGAATCACCTTTCATGAGCAATACTCTGCTGCGCGGCAATCCAGGGTTCGGAGCGTCGCACGGCAATCCATCCGCCTTCACGGGTCGCGCGCGCCTGATTTTTCCACGGCGTCTGCATGACTGAGGGCCAGAGACGACAAGGACGTAACACCCATGAAACCGTTAACCCTCAGCGAAAATCCGCTGCCGGCGCAGATATGGAACAGCGCCCAGCAGCTGGACAACATTCCCGTCATCAATACCCACAGTCTGGTTCCCCCCGGTGCCCGAGCCGTCGTCGTCGCCCCGCATCCGGGTGATGAAGTGGTGACCTGCGGCGGTCTCCTGCAATTGCTCGCCAGCCTCGGCCATCCGCTGCAACTGCTGTCGATCACTGACGGCAGCGCCAGCCATCCCGGCTCGCGACAATGGTCGGAAAAACGCCTGAGCGTGTTCCGCCCTCAGGAAAGCGTCGAAGCCCTGCGCCGCCTCGGCCTGCCGATGCACAGCCTGAAATGGGTGCGCGGCGGCTTCACCGATAACGCCCTGCTCGACCGCGAGGCCGACCTCACCGACTTCATCGCCCGCTACCTGCGCCCCGGCGACGTGGTGTTCAGCACCTGGCGCGACGATGGCAATGACGACCACCAGGCGGTCGGCAGCGCCAGTGCCAAAGCCGCAGCGCAAGTCGGCGCAACCTTCCATGACGTGCCGGTCTGGGCCTGGCACTGGCCGGAGCGCGAGCAAAACCTGATCCCCTGGGAACGCGCGCGCAAAGTGCGACTCGACACCTGGACCGTGGCCCGCAAGAGCCACGCCACCCATGCCTACGCCAGCCAGCTCAAAGGCGAACCGGCGATCGGCATCGCACCGATGCTGCCCCGGGTGATCCTCGAACGCATGCGCTTGCCGTACGAAATCGTCTTCATCTGAAGAAATACATTCCCCCCTGTGGGAGCGGGCTTGCTCGCGAAGAGGCCGTGTCAGGCACCTAAGGTGTTGGCTGACACACCGCATTCGCGAGCAAGCCCGCTCCCACAGGTTTTTTTTGTCAGGGCACATAACCCATGACCAACGCAGAGCCAATGTGGGAGCGGGCTTGCTCGCGAAGAGGCCAGAACTGCCGGCGCCTATTCCTTTGGCACCACATTATCCAGCGCCTGATTCACCGCCAACTCCCCCAGCATCACTACTTGGGCAATGCCCAGCGCGGTATTGCGGCTCGGCCCTTCCAGCGTCCCGGCGAAGTCACCGAGCATGACCGTGGCCGAGGCCAGGGATTCGCAGGCGTTGGCCAGCAGCGATTCGGTGTCGGTTTGTGGATTGACGAGGAACATGCTGCTGGGGCTGTAGGGCGTTGCCATGATGTGCGCGGGCGCGAGGTAGTGGTCGAGGGCGCGTTCGGCGGCTTCGTGGAGTTTTCTGGAGTTGAGGGTTTCGTAGGGTGACACCGGGTCTGTGGCCGGCGGATTGGGTGGGGTTTCGGACATCAGCTGGAACTCCGATCGAGGTACTTTGAATGAATGACGACCTGTAGGAGCTGCCGCAGGCTGCGATCTTTTGATGTTGCTTTTTAAAAACAAGATCAAAAGATCGCAGCCTGCGGCAGCTCCTACAGGGGACCGCGTGATTAGTTCGGCACGCGGTGGCCGTCCAGTACTCGGTTGACCATCAGTTCACTGAGCATGATCACCTGATGCAGCATCAGCATGGCCCGGCGCTGTGAGTGGTCGACGGTGTCGCCGATATCGCGGGCCATGTCACTGGCGGCGGCTAATGATTCGCAGGCTTCGACGAGCAAGGTTTCTTCATCCACGGTGGGATCGATGAGGAAGATTCTGTTCGACTTGCATGACGAGGCTGTAGGGATCGAAATTTTCAGTGCGCCGGGGTTGAGGTAGAAGTTGATGGCGCGGTCGGTTGCCGCTTTTATCTTCTGCGGGTCGAGGGCTGGGTCGTATGGGATCGAGGCGTCTGGGGGGTTGGGTGTGGCTTTGAACATAGATGAAGCTCCAATTTGAAAAATGGGAGCCATCACCCCTCGCTACCAAACGATGGGTGGCGGCCATGCGCGGGTTGGTAGACCGGTCGAATTGGCAAAACCCGGCGCTCACGAATGAGCCCCACGCATGACCACCATACAAAGCCGTCCTCAATAAGAGACAGCATTTGGAGGTGTCGCAAGAACGACAATTCAAGACGGGCTACCAAACCCGATCACTATTTTCAGTGACAGGGAAACGATATAGCCCGGCCCATAGCCGTGTAAGCCGGCGGATTCTGGCGTACGCGTAGGTAATGGCGCAAGGCGTTGTAGCCGTTATGGAGTAACGGTTCGTGTACTTTAAACGTCCTTGCGGGGTTACGTTTATGTCCGAGGTTTGCTCGGTTGTTTTACTGTTGTCTGGTCGAACGCCTTCGCGAGCAAGCCCGCTCCCACAGGGGATTTTTGTCAGGGCACATAACCCATGACCAACGCAGAGCTAATGGCTCATGGCAACACCCACTCCCACAGTTTCCTGGCGGCTCCAAGATTTGTGTTCAGGCCTGAGGCATCGGGAAGGAACTGCTCACCCACAGACCAGTCGCATGAAAAGGAAGCCGTTTTTTTCAGAGGAGTGAACGTGTCCAGCGATCCCAAGCGTCACGCCGTCGACGCCGCCGTCATCCATCGCCTGCGCGTGCTGACGGTCAATACCCACAAGGGCTTCACCGCCCTCAACCGGCGCTTCATCCTGCCGGAACTGCGCGAAGCGGTGCGCAGTACCTCGGCCGATCTGGTGTTTCTCCAGGAAGTCGTGGGCGAACACGAGCGACATTCCAATCGCTACAACGAATGGCCGCAAACCTCGCAATACGAATTTCTCGCCGACAGCATGTGGAGCGATTTCGCCTACGGGCGCAACGCGGTCTATCCCGATGGCCACCACGGCAATGCCCTGCTGTCGAAATACCCGATCCGCGAATACCGCAACCTTGACGTGTCGATCACCGGCCCCGAGCGTCGCGGCTTGCTGCACTGCGTGCTGGATGTGCCGGGCCACGCCGAAGTTCACGCGATCTGCGTGCATTTGAGTCTGCTGGAAAGCCATCGCCAATTGCAGTTGCAGCTGCTTTGCCAGTTGCTCGAATCCTTGCCCGACGATGCGCCAGTGATCATTGCCGGTGACTTCAACGACTGGCAGCTGCAAGGCAACGCCGCCCTGGCCCGCCGCGATTACCTGCACGAAGCGTTCGAACGGCATCACGGCCGGCCGGCCAAGACCTATCCGGCACGCTTCCCGTTGCTGCGCCTGGACCGCATCTACCTGCGCAATGCCAGCAGCCACGACCCGCAGATCCTCGGCAACAAGCCGTGGACGCACCTGTCGGACCACTTGCCGCTGGCGGTCGAGGTGCATCTGTAATCGTAGTTCGGGCATGACCGTCGGTCAGTCGCACTTGAACGCAGAGCAAAACCATCTACACCTAAATCAGCTCAAGGAGTAGCGCATTCAATTCGTTAGAGCATGGATTTCATGTAGTGCCTCAGTAGCATCACGAGGCAGACCTATGCTCGTTCAAGGATGATTTCCCCAAATGTGGCCGCAGGGAATCGCCATGACGCGCTACTCCAGATACCTGCGGGCGCTGCCGCAGACGCTGTTCTTGCCTGCCTCACTGCTGCTCGCCAGTTCACCCGCCTCCGCCGCCTGTTCACTGATTCCAGGCCCCGGCAACGACGCCTTCACCTGTGACAGTGGCAGCAGCGGCTCGCTGACCGATCTTGCCGGTAACAACAGCCTGACCCTGCCCGCCAATGGCACCGGCCAGATCAATGGCAGCGTGACCTTTGGCGCCGGCGTTGACCGGGTGGTGATCAATTCCGGGACCATCACCGGCGCCGTCAACCAGGGCGCCGGCATCGACGATTTCGTCATGAGCGCCGGTTCCATCGGCTCGCTCGCGCAAGGCGATGGCCGCGATACCTTCCTGATGACCGGCGGTACCATCGTCGGCGCCTTCGAAGACGGCGATGTCGCGCGCATGACCGGCGGCACCATCGGCCGCGTCGATATGAAACTCGACAACAATATTTTCGACCTGTCCGGCGGGCAGATCCTCGGCAACCTCGTCACCGGGTTCGGCACCGACACCATCATCGTCTCCGGCGGGCGCATTGGCGGCAATATCAGTGTCAGCGGCGGCAACGACAGCATCACTGTGACCGGCGGCGAAATCGTCGGCGAGATCCGCGCCAGTGTCGGCGACGACACGCTGCTGTGGGACGGCGGCGGGATCATCCGCTCGGCGATCCTGATGGGCGACGGTAACGACAGCGCAACGCTGCGCAACCTCGATGACAGCGTGCTGGCGCTGACCCCCAACGTGGATGGCGGCGCGGGCAACGACACCCTGACCTTCGACAACACTCGCACCGCGCTGCCCGGACGCTTTGCCAATTGGGAAACAGTCAATCTGAATAACGGCTCGCAACTGGACCTGGGGTCGAGCAGTCTGGTGCTGGGCGATGCCAGCAGTGGCAGCGGTGTATTGAACGTCGATGCCAACAGCAGCGTGTTCTCCACCCAAGGCGCGGTTTCACCCGCCGTGGCCGGCCAGGCCGTGACCTTCAACAACGCCGGGGTCATCGACCTGACTCGCAACAACAGCCGCACCGATGACACCCTGACGGTCAACGGCAACTACGTCGGCAACGGCGGCCAGTTGTTGCTGCAAAGCGAGTTGGGGGCCGATGGCGCGCCCAGCGACAAACTGGTGGTCAACAACGGCAGCCTCAGCGGTGCCACGGTCATCAGCGTCACCAACATCGGCGGGCTCGGTGGACTGACCCAGGAAAACGGCATTCAAGTGGTGCAGGCTCAGGGGTCCACTGTCAGCACCAACACTGCCTTCAGCTCTAGCGGTCCTGTGTCTGTCGGGGCTTACGATTACTACCTGTTCAAGGGCGGCGTCACCGCCGGGAGCGAAAACAGCTGGTACCTGCGTTCCGCCATCGTCGCACCGCAGGTGGTCAGTGTGCCCAACCCCGATCCGAGTCTGCCGCCGATTCTCGTACCGGTGGTGGCAGCCCCGGTTGCTGCAGCAATTACGCCGTTGGCAACAACGCCCGGTGAACCCGCGCCACCGCTCGCCAGCGCCGATCTGCCGGTACTGCCTGCCGCCGTGGCGGGCGCTGCGCCAATCCCGATCTATCGTCCGGAAGTACCGAACTGGTCGGTGCTGCCCCCCGCCGCCGCGCAACTGACCCTCAGCGCACTCGGCACGTTTCACGACCGTCAGGGCGATCAACGCCTGCTCAGCGAAACCGGTGCCTTCGGTGCCGGTTGGGGCCGGGTCTACGGCAAGAACATCGACCAGACCTGGGCCGGGACTGTCACGCCACGCCTGAACGGTTCGCTCAATGGTTTTCAGGTCGGCAATGACCTGTACAGCGCACAGACGTCGGGCGGGCAGACGCAACGCATCGGCCTGTTCGTCGGCCATAGCCGGATTCAAGGCGATGTCGACGGCTTCAACGAAGGCTTCGAAAACAACAGCGCGGGCAAGATCAAACTCGAGGGCGACAGCTATGGCCTGTACTGGACGCTGACCGATCCCTACGGCTGGTACATCGACACCGTGGCCATGGGCACACGTTTCGACGGCGACAATCGTTCCGACCGTGGATTGAAACTGGACAATCGCGGGCATGCCCTGACGCTCTCGGCCGAGGCTGGCTACCCGTTCGCGCTCAACGACACCTGGGTGGTCGAACCGCAAGTACAGGTGATCCATCAGAAAATCTCCCTCGACAGCCAGGACGATGGCATCTCGCGGGTGTCATTCGACTCCGACGGCGCCTGGACCGGTCGCCTCGGCGCGCGGCTCAAGGGCCGTTATCAGGTCAATGGCCTGCCGCTGGAACCGTATCTGCGAGCCAATCTGTGGCACACCTTTTCCGGTACCGATTCGGTGACCTTTGACGGCACCGACACCCTCAACACTCAGCAGAAATCCTCGACCGCAGACGTTGGCCTCGGCGTGGTGTTGACGCTTGACCGTGCGGTAAGTGTCTACGCCAGTACCGATTACAGCAGCAACATCGACAGCAATGACCTGCGTGGTCTGGCAGGAAATCTGGGGATTCGTGTCAGTTGGTAAATCGATAGCAGGCTACTGGAACCCTCTATAGCACGGCGCTCGTACTGTTTGCCCCTGCAAACAACGACTTATATATGTGCAGAAAAACAAACACTTGTGCTGCCTGATTTAGCTTTACCGCTCATCGTGCAGTTTCTTGACGCATGGGCATCACTCTTCTTATCTCTACCTTACTACCCCCGGAATCACTAACCGGGGCGACCCTTGCGGCACTCGCGAAATCGAGCGCCACGGTTCGCCCCGCTCCATTCGGTCGCCCCTCGTTCGGGGTAGGAGAGTCGCCAGAAAAGAGATCACGCATGCGCTTGCAAGGTAGACCTCCATGAAAAGCTCATTCACCCCACAAGAAATCAAAGTGACGTTTTGCACAGTGTCGAGTTCGATTCTGCTGTGCTCATCCATGGAGGCGCAGGCCGCTCCTGCGGCGGATGAAACCACTCCCTGGTATCGCCAGGACATGCCCGTTCTGACCCTGCCGGCGACCGTTGTCACCCCCGAGCCACAACGCCTGAGTCCGCGTCCCGATTTGCAAGGCGCCGACCTCATCACCGAGGATCTGGCGCCAGCGGCCTGGGACCGGCTGTACGGGCAAAGCGCTCGGCAAGCGCAAACCGCCGTGCTGTCGTCAGTTTTTGCCACGCCCGGCAATGGCGACTTCAAAGGCCCGCCAGTAATGACCATACAAAGCCCCGGCGGACACACCCAGACCATCGGCTTGATTGGCGGACAAAATCAGATCATGGCCAACAGCGGCGGCCTGATCAGCAGCCACGCCCTCGCCGATCCGACCACCGACACCCTGAACCTGCAAGGCCAGAGCCTCGGCGCCTATTACAGCCTGACTGGCGCGCAGGGTTGGCATGTCGACCTGTCGGCCAGCGGTGGCCGGGTCAGCGGTTTCAGTCGCAACGAACAAGGCGCGCGCCAGGCCACCGAGGGCAGCGCGCTGACCTTCTCGGTCGAAGGCGGCTACCCGATCGGCCTGGGCGGGAACTGGGTGGTCGAACCCCAGGCGCAACTGATCAACCAGCGCATCACCCTCGACACGCCGTACGCGGGTTCCGGCAATGCTTCGTCAACGGATCTGTCGGCGTGGAGCGGCCGCGTCGGCGCCCGCCTCAAAGGCAGTTACGATGTGAACGGTCTGCCCGTGGAGCCCTACGTGCGCACCAACCTCTGGCACACGGTCTATACCGGCAACACGGTGACCCTGGACCAGGTCGACAAGATCAGCAGCAGCCGCAAATCATCAACGGTCGAATTAGGGCTGGGATTGGTGGCACGGGTGACGCCGGCGGTCAGCCTGTATGTCAGCGCCGATTACAGCAGCGATGTGGATGACAATGATCTGAACGGGTTGATTGGCAGTCTGGGGGTGCGTATGCGTTGGTGATTTTCGGCTCGAAGGGCGATGGCGTTTCAACTGACGCCATCGCGAGCAGGGTCACTCCTACAATTGAAATGCGTTTCCCTGTAGGAGCGAGCCTGCTCGCGAATGGCAGCACCAGGGTGCTGGATCAACCCTCTGGCTTGAGAATCAACACCGCCAGCGGCGGCAGGTTCAGTTCCAGCGACAGCGACTGGCCATGGCTCGCCACCTCTTCGGTAAACGCCCCGCCGCCATTGCCATAGTTCGACCCGGCGTAAGTGTCGGCATCACTGTTGAGCAGTTCGTTCCAGCGCCCGGCGAACGGCACGCCAACCCGGTAGGCCTGACGCGGCACCGGGGTGAAGTTGGCCACCACCAGCACCGGTTTGCCGTCCTTGCTCCAGCGCAGCCACGCGTACACGCTGTTGATCGCGTCATCACCGATCAACCACTGGAAACCCTGCGGCGCGTCGTCCTGATCGTGCAGCGCCGGTTCCTCGCGGTACAAACGGTTGAGGTCGCCGACCAGTTTCTGTACGCCTTTGTGTTCCGAGTATTGCAGCAGGTACCAGTCCAGTTGCTGATCGTGATTCCACTCGCGCCACTGGCCGAATTCGCAGCCCATGAACAACAGCTTCTTGCCCGGATGGGTCCACATGAAACTCAGATAAGCCCGCAGGTTGGCGAACTTCTGCCAACGGTCGCCGGGCATCTTGTCGATCAGCGAATGCTTGCCGTGCACCACTTCGTCGTGGGAGATCGGCAGGATGAAGCGCTCGGACCAGGCGTAGACCAGACCGAAACTCAGTTCGTTGTGGTGATGCGCGCGGTACACCGGGTCCTGCTGGATGTAGTGCAGCGAGTCGTGCATCCAGCCCATGTTCCATTTGTAGGCGAAACCGAGGCCGCCCTGCTGAGTGCTCTGGCTGACGCCCGGCCATGCGGTGGATTCTTCGGCGATCACCAACGCCCCCGGGGCTTCCAGCTCGACCACGTCATTCAAGTGGCGAAGGAAATCAATCGCCTCCAGATTCTCGCGCCCGCCGTGACGATTTGGTACCCACTCGCCGGCCTTGCGCGAATAGTCGCGATACAGCATCGAGGCCACCGCATCGACGCGCAGGCCGTCGATATGGAAATGCTTCAACCAGTGCAAGGCCGACGCCAGCATGTAGCCGTGCACCTCGGTGCGCCCGAGGTTGTAGATCAGCGTGTCCCAATCCTGATGGAAGCCTTCCAGCGGGTTGCCGTATTCGTACAACGCCGTGCCATCGAACTGCGCCAGGCCGTGAGTATCGGTGGGGAAATGCGCCGGCACCCAGTCGAGGATCACGCCGATGTCGGCACGGTGGCAGGCATCGACGAACTCGCCGAACTGCTCCGGCGTGCCGTATCGGGCGCTCGGGGCGAATTGCGAGAGCAACTGATAACCCCATGAGCCGCCAAACGGGTGCTCCATGATTGGCATCAGTTCGATGTGGGTGAAGCCCAGTTCCTTGACGTAAGGAATCAGCCGCTCGGCCAGCTCCGGCCAGGTGTACTGGCGGGCGACTTCGCCCAGATCGTCCAGTTCGCACTGCCACGAGCCGGCATGCAATTCGTAGATCGACAGCGGCGCGGAATGCTTCTGCCGCTCACGACGGCTGTTCATCCAGTCCTGATCCTGCCAGTTGACCTGCAGCGGCGCGGCAACTTTCGAGGCGGTGTCCGGCGGCAGGCTGGTGGCCAGGGCCATCGGGTCGGCCTTCAGCGGCAGGATGCCGTGGGCGCCAAGGATTTCGTATTTGTACAACTCGCCCGCTTGCAGGCGCGGAATGAACAACTCCCAAACCCCGGATGGATGGCGCAGGCGCATCGGATGGCGGCGACCGTCCCACACGTTGAAATCGCCGACCACCGACACCCGCCGGGCATTTGGCGCCCATACGGCAAAACGCACGCCGTCGACGCCATCGACCGTGGTCAGTTGCGCGCCGAGGCAGCTGCTCAGATCACGGTGATTGCCTTCGGCGAACAGATACAAATCCATTTCGCCGAGCAACTGGCCGAAGCTGTAGGGATCCTCCGCCACCTGCTCGCCACCGGCCCAACGCGTGCGCAGCAGATACGGCCGCGCCTGATCGAAGTGACCGACAAACAGCCCCGGGGTTTCCGTGGCGGTCAACTCGCCGCGCTCTTCGCCGCTGTCCTTGTCCAGCACTTCAACTTTCAACGCACCCGGCAGATAAGCGCGGATGAACTGCCCGCCGGCACCATCGCCGTGCGGACCAAGAATGGAAAACGGATCGTGATGTTCAGCGCGCACCAGTGCGTCGATGTCCTGCGCCGCCGGCAATAACGCTTCTTTAGCGTGACCCTGTTCCTTGTTCGAGAAACTCATGACTACTCTCCACCAAGATCGGAAAAGGGTTTAAGCCCCGTCAATAACCCATACAAACCGTGCAACGGCACGGGCAGCCACGTGGGGCGATTTTCGGCTTCATAGGCCACTTCATAGGCCGCCTTCTCCAGACCGAACAGCGCAAGCGCTGCGTCGGCACCCGCAGGATCCTGCCAGGCATGATCAAGACTAGCTGCCGCTTGGCGATATGCCTGAACAAATGCCTCGCGCGCTTCACGCAGATAGCGCTCGGCAACCCGATGCCGGGCCGCTTCCGACTCCGGACTGTGATCGACGTTGTGCACGTTGATCGTCATCGCCGCCGCGTAATCGAAGGAACGCAGCACCCCGCTGACGTCCTTGTACGGACTGTGTTTGCCGCGCCGTTCGTGCAGCGGCCGCGCCGGTTCACCCTCGAAGTCGATCAGGTAGGCATCGCCCTTGATCACCAGCACCTGACCCAGGTGCAAATCGCCGTGGACGCGGATACGCAAACCGCCCACGGCTTTCTGCGCAAGTTCCTGCACATGGCCGAGGATGACCTTTTTGTTGTCGAGCAGCCGCGCGACCATTTTCTGATCCGCCGCGTTCAGATGACTCTGATGCTGCTTGAGCAGCTTCAACGCATGTTCGACCTGCGCCGCAACGTCCTTGCCGGTTGCTTGGGCGTCCTTGGCGCTGGTGGTTTGCGGGGCGAAGTCGGGGTTGTCGCTTGGCGCCGCCAGCACGTGGTGCATTTCACCCAGACGCTGGCCGAGCATGCCGGCAAAGTCCTTCAACTCGCCGAGGGCGTTGTAATGCTGTTCCTGCTCGGACATCGAGTCGGCCAGCTCATCACGCAACGCTCGTTCGAGGTTGTTCTGGGTCCACTCCCAGGCATCGCCCTGATTGCTCAGATAGCCTTGGGCGATCATCAGCAGA
This sequence comes from Pseudomonas sp. NPDC087803, assembly GCF_044742995.1. NCBI lineage: Bacteria > Pseudomonadati > Pseudomonadota > Gammaproteobacteria > Pseudomonadales > Pseudomonadaceae > Pseudomonas > Pseudomonas sp. NPDC087803. Next base: position 144,367 of record NZ_JBIUVO010000002.1, on the reverse strand, counting down.
TTGTCTTCGCCGGCGCCATCGCGACGGATCACCGAGCCGAGCAGCGGCGAGATGTTCTGGAAACCGGCCTCGGTCAGGTACGCGCTCATTTCCAGTTCCGGGTGTACACCCGAGGCGACCTTGCGGATCAGCTTCAGCACCAGGCTGTTGCCGATCACCACCGAACTGTTCGACTGCTCGGCCGACAGATAGCGCACTTCCGATTCGGCGCCGAGGCCGAGTTTTTCCAGCTGCGCGGTCGGTGCGAAACGAATCTCGCCCTGTTCGGAGCTGAGCACGGTGTTGTTCTGCATGCCGTGCAGCACCGCATGCACAAATGTTTCGAGGCTGAACGCGTCGGTGATCAGACCGACCTGACGCCCGCGACGGACACGGGACAGTGCCAGTTGCTGCGGCAACGCCGGGCCGACCTGATCCTCGGCGATGAAGCCGAACGGCAGTTGATAGCGGCTGGTCTGTCCGCCGCTGGTGACTTCGATCTCGCTGAGCAGCACCGGATGCTGCGCATCGCCGAAGCGCACGCCGTAGGCCAGATTGACCTGCTCGATGGCGGCGTCCTTGCCGGCGAACCAGCGGCGGTTCTGCAGCCAGCTCGGCAAAATGCCCTGCTCCAGCGTGGTACGGGTTGGCGCTTCGAGCAGTTCTTCCATGCGCTTTTTCAGCACCAGCGTGGTGAAGTCCGGCAGGCTCTGCGCCGGTTCCACGTGCCAGCTCGGCATCTGGTTTTCCGCAGCCAGGGCGAACCAGTAGAAACCGTACGGCGCCAGGGTCAGGAGGAAATTCAACTGGCCGATCGGCGGGAACGCATTACCGCCAAGCATCTCCACCGGGACCATGCCGACGTAAGCCGACAGATCAAGTTCCGCCGCCTGCGCGCTACGCGAGACGTTGGCCACGCAGAGGATGATTTCGTGCTTGCCGTCGGCGTCGGTGAATTCCCGGGTGTAGGCCAGAATCCGTCGGTTGCTCGGCGAGAGCATTTTCAGCGTGCCGCGCCCAAAAGCCTTGGACTGCTTGCGCACGGCGAGCATGCGCCGCGTCCAGTTGAGCAGCGAATGCGGATCGCCGGCCTGGGTTTCGACGTTGACCGACAGATAACCGTATTGCGGGTCCATGATCGGCGGCAGCACCAGGCTCGCGGGATCGGCGCGGGAGAAGCCGCCGTTGCGGTCGATCGACCATTGCATCGGCGTCCGCACGCCGTCGCGGTCACCGAGGTAGATGTTATCGCCCATGCCGATTTCATCGCCGTAATACAAAGTCGGCGTGCCGGGCATCGACAGCAGCAGGCTGTTGAGCAGTTCCACGCGGCGGCGGTCACGCTCCATCAACGGCGCCAGACGCCGGCGAATACCGAGGTTGATCCGCGCGCGACGGTCAGCGGCGTAGTAATTCCACAGGTAGTCGCGCTCCTTGTCGGTGACCATCTCCAGCGTCAATTCATCGTGGTTACGCAGGAAAATGGCCCACTGGCAGTTGGCAGGAATTTCCGGGGTTTGCCGCAGGATGTCGGTGATCGGGAAGCGGTCTTCCTGGGCCAGCGCCATGTACATGCGCGGCATCAGCGGGAAGTGGAAGGCCATGTGGCATTCGTCGCCGTTGACGCCTGCGGCATCGGTGTCGCCGAAGTACAGCTGGGTGTCTTCCGGCCACTGGTTAGCCTCGGCCAGCAGCATGCGGTCGGGGTAATTGGCGTCGATCTCGGCACGAATCTGCTTGAGGACGTCGTGGGTCTCGGGCAGGTTTTCGTTGTTGGTGCCGTCGCGTTCGATCAGGTACGGAATCGCGTCGAGACGCAGGCCGTCGATGCCCATGTCCAGCCAGTAGCGCATCACCGACAGCACCGCTTTCATCACTTGCGGGTTGTCGAAGTTGAGGTCGGGCTGGTGCGAATAGAAGCGGTGCCAGAAGTACTGGCCGGCGACCGGGTCCCAGGTCCAGTTGGATTTTTCGGTGTCGAGAAAGATGATTCGCGTGCCGTCGTATTTCTGATCGTCATCCGACCACACGTAAAAGTCTCGCGCCGCCGAGCCGGGCTTGGCCTTGCGCGCGCGCTGGAACCACGGGTGCTGATCCGAGGTGTGGTTGATGACCAACTCGGTGATCACCCGCAAACCCCGCTTGTGCGCCTCGGCGATAAAGCGCTTGGCGTCGGCCATGGTCCCGTAGTCGCTGTGCACGCCACGGTATTCGGCGATGTCATAGCCATCATCGCGACGGGGCGACGGATAGAACGGCAGTAGCCAGATGGTATTGACGCCGAGATCGGCGATGTAATCGAGTTTGGCGATCAGGCCGGGAAAGTCGCCGATCCCGTCGTTGTTGGAGTCGAAAAACGATTTGACGTGAACTTGATAAATCACCGCATCCTTGTACCAGAGCGGGTCTTTGATAAAGGTGGCTGCCTTGGGTTTCTTCGCCATGTGAAACTCCTGCTGAATTCTGTGCGATTCCTCTGTAGGAGCTGCCGAAGGCTGCGATCTTTTGATCTTGCTTCTAAAATCAAAGGCAAAAGATCGCAGCCTTCGGCAGCTCCTACACTGGACGGTGTGTGTCTTACGCGGCAGTAATCCGCCAAATCCCGAACGGCTGGTACGCCGGGTCAATGCGCATGAACTGGTATTTGCCATGCCAGTCCCAGCGATGCCCGTTCATCAAATCCTCACCATGGGTCGTTGCGTCGTCGGGCAGGCCCATCTCCCACAGCGGCAGTTCGAAATTGGCCTCCTGCACGTTGTGCGGATCGAGGCTCACCGCCACCAGAATGAAGTTGCTGCCATCAAAGCTGCGCTTGCCGAAATACAGAATGTTGTCGTTCCAGGCGTTGTAGATTTTCAGGCCCAGATGCGTGTGCAGCGCCGGGTTCTGCCGGCGGATGCGGTTGAGTTGGGCGATTTCGGCAATGATGTTGCCCGGCGCATTGAAGTCGCGGACGCGGATCTCGTACTTCTCCGAATCGAGGTATTCCTCTTTGCCCGGCACCGGCGCCGCTTCGCACAGCTCATAACCGGAATACATGCCCCACAAACCCGAACCCATGGTCGCCAGCGCCGCGCGGATCAGAAACCCCGGCCGCCCCGACTCATGCAGGAACGCCGGGTTGATGTCCGGCGTGTTGACGAAGAAGTTCGGCCGGTAGCATTCGCGCCATGGAGACTCGTTGAGTTCGCTGAAGTAAGTCGCCAGCTCCGACTTGCTGTTACGCCAGGTGAAATAGGTGTAGCTCTGGCTGTAACCGACCTTGCCCAGCCGCGCCATCATCGCCGGCGTGGTGAAGGCTTCGGCGAGGAAGATCACTTCCGGGTGCAGTGCCCGCACATCGGCGATCAGCCATTGCCAGAACGGCAGCGGCTTGGTGTGCGGATTGTCGACGCGAAAGATCTTCACGCCTTCATTGACCCAACCAACGACGATATCGCGCAACTCGACCCACAGACTGGGAATCGCGTCCGGCGCATAGAAATCGACGTTGACGATGTCCTGGTATTTCTTCGGCGGGTTTTCCGCGTATTTGATCGTGCCGTCCGGGCGCCAGTTGAACCAGCCCGGATGCTGTTTGAGCCACGGGTGATCCTGGGAACACTGAATGGCGAAATCGAGGGCGATTTCCAGCCCATGGTCAGCGGCGGCGGCGACCAGCCGGCGGAAGTCTTCGCGAGTACCGAGCTGCGAGTGAATCGCCTCATGGCCACCCTCCTCGCTGCCGATCGCATAAGGACTGCCCGGATCATCCGGGCCGGCCGTCAGGGAATTATTGCGGCCCTTGCGGTGGGCGCGGCCGATCGGGTGGATCGGCGTGAAGTACAGCACGTCAAAACCCATGTCCTGAATGATCGGCAAACGCGAGTGCACGTCATTGAAAGTGCCATGACGGTTGGGATCGTCGGTGATCGAGCGCGGAAACAGCTCGTACCAACTGGCAAACTCGGCCAGTTCCCGTTCGACATCCATGGGGAATTCGGCGCTCAGGCTCAGGTAGGCGCGGTGATCGGCCTGCGCCATCAATTGCGCACTGCGCGAGTGCAGAAACAGCGCCACCTGCTCGGTTTCGAGCAGGCCGGACAATTCATGGTGCAAGGCGGCGAGTTGTTCGCTGAGCTGACCTTCGCTACGCTCGGCGGCCTGCTGCACCATGCTGCGGCCTTCTTGCAGTTCGAGCGACACCGGGACGGCGGCGTTGTGCTTTTTCTCCAGCTCGTACTGGAAACTGGCGAAATGGTCGATCCACGCTTCGATGCAGTACAGATAGCGACCCTGGCGCTCAGGACGAAACCGCCCCTGCCAACTGTTATTGCCCAGCTCGGTCATCACCTCGCTGTGCCAGGTCTCTTCGCCCTCGGCGCGCCAGCGAATGCGCACGGCCAGCTTGTCGTGGCCGTCGGCAAACACCTTGCTGGTAACGATCACCTCACGCTCGACGATCGACTTCACGGCAAACTGCCCGCCATCGAGGGTCGGCATGGTGTTTTCGATCACGATGCGCGGCAGCAGCAACGCCTGCGACAGCGGCATGTGCGGGTTGTAGCTCTGTTCTGAAGGTTTTTCAGCAGACATCGAGCATCTCTCCTTAACGCCCCAAGGACGCTCTTGTACCGGAACAGTGTGCACAATGAGGCACCGGCCCCGACGTGAACTGACTTAGGTTCCGAGCGACCGGCGCGGGGAAAAGTTCACAGGGATTTGCCTGAATAAAAAAGCGGATCGAATTCGCCACATGGCGGTCAATCCACTTAAGCACTTCTCACGCCATGTGCCACACGGAGTTCTACAGATGAACATCCCGATCCCGGCTGAAACGCCTGATCCGAACATCGACAACCCCACCCTGCCGGAGACCGAGCCACAGCCGATCCCCGAACAGGAACCACCGGGCACCACGCCACCGCCGCAAGAAGAACCGCCGACGACGATGCCCCCCGTAATCGTCTGAGCAGCGCGCCCCGTGTAGGAGCTGCCGAAGGCTGCGATCTTTTGATCTTTTTTTTAAAAATCAAAGGCAAAAGATCGCAGCCTGCGGCAGCTCCTACAGGGGGTTGCGGTGTGTTACAGGTGTTGGTTTTTCTCGCCGTCCTTCTCGAACAACCTCACCACCCGTGGCATCACGCTGAAAATCCCCAACGCCAACAACGTGCTGAGCAGCGCAGTCGCTTCCCTGCCCAACCCGGCCGCCACCCCGATCGCCGCCGTCATCCACAACCCGGCCGCCGTGGTCAGCCCTTTGACGTGGCCTTCATCACCTTGCTGATTCTTCAGAATAGTCCCCGCGCCTAGAAAGCCGATCCCGGCGATCACGCCCTGCAACACCCGGCTCATCGCATCGGATTCAGCCCCGGAGGTCTGCGGCACTAGCACAAACAACGCCGCGCCAAGCGCCACCAGCATGTGCGTACGCACCCCGGCGGCCTTGCCCTTGTGCTCGCGTTCGAACCCGAGAATCCCGCCGAGCACCGCCGCCATCAACAGGCGCACGGTGATGCGCGTCAGTTGCGAGGCATCGCCGACGTCGGCGAACTCCGCTTGCAGCGTTTCCCACACTTCATGCCACCAGGCGTTCATCGCTCCGTCCTTTTTATTTGTCGTCAGGTGATGGACAGCGGCGACCATTAATCAGTTGCGCAGAACGATCGGCGCAGCACGCGCCCTAACCTTTCAGGTACCCATGAAAAAAGGACAGCCTCATGCCCGTTCGAATCGATGAATCCAATCCCGAATCCAAAGTGTGTTTCTTCACCGTCGAAAATGGCGAAGAAATTCGTATCTGCGACACGCTGGAAGTCAAAACGGATAGTGAAAAAGCCATGTCGTTCGTTGAGATGGAAGGCCGGCGCGTTTACATCACTGAAGCAGAAGCCGATGCATTGACCGTTGCCGGCGCAAAAGACGGCCGCAAGCATCTGAAGGCTGACGAGAGTGATTCGGTGATTTGACTGACCCGGATCAACACCCGGTGCAGACGCCTGCGATAGGCGTTTGCGCCCGCGCTGCGGCGCTGCTTCAAGTTGTCGCAGGGCGTGGGCCGCAAGCCATCTGATACGCTTTTTATTCAAATAGCTGAGTCTGTTATGCAAACAGATCGGCGCTCATAGTTCATCCGCCTGATGGAGGCTGATGAGCGAACGACCATGAGCGAACAAATCCCCGTCCGAACCGTAGAAGCAAGCCCCACCATTAAAAATGTGCCTGGTCGCCCAATGAAGGCGAAGGCCGGCTCCACCGATAATCAGATCCACACCCGCAGTTTCACCGGCCTGTTCCGCACCTTGCGCATGAGCGGCGCGGGCTTTCTATTCCTGCTGTTTTTCGGCACCGTGTGGCTGAACTGGGGCGGTCGTCAGGCCGTGCTGTGGGACTTGGCCGAAAGCAAATTCCACATCTTCGGCGCGACCTTCTGGCCACAGGATTTCATCCTGCTCTCGGCGCTGCTGATCATTGCCGCGTTCGGCCTGTTCGCCATCACCGTGTTCGCCGGCCGGGTCTGGTGCGGCTACACCTGCCCACAGAGCTCGTGGACATGGATTTTCATGTGGTGCGAGAAAGTCACCGAAGGCGAGCGCAATCAGCGGATCAAACTGCAGGCCGCGCCCTGGGGCCTGAACAAACTGGCGCGGCGCGCGGCCAAGCACACCCTGTGGCTGGCGATCAGCGTGCTGACCGGGCTGACCTTCGTCGGCTACTTCACGCCGATCCGGCCGCTGGCCGAAGAACTGTTCACCCTGCAAATCGGCGGGGTCAGTCTGTTCTGGGTACTGTTCTTCACCGCCGCTACCTACATAAACGCCGGTTGGCTGCGCGAAGCGGTGTGCATGCACATGTGCCCGTATGCGCGGTTCCAGAGCGTGATGTTCGACAAAGACACTTTGGCGATTTCCTACGACGTCGCCCGTGGCGAAAACCGTGGCCCGCGCAAGCGTGACGTGAAGCCCGCCGAGGCCGGCCTTGGCGATTGCATCGACTGCCAGTTGTGCGTGCAGGTGTGCCCGACCGGCATCGACATCCGTGATGGCCTGCAGATGGAATGCATCGGCTGCGCGGCGTGCATCGACGCCTGTGATTCGATCATGGACAAAATGAACTACCCGCGCGGCTTGATCCGCTACAGTTCCGAGCGCGAATTGCAGGGCGGCAAGACCCATCTGCTGCGCCCACGATTGATCGGCTATGTCGCGGTGCTGCTGGTGATGATCGGCGCCCTGGCATTGGCCTTGGTCGAACGGCCGATGGTCTCGCTGGACGTGACCAAGGACCGCGGGCTGTTCCGCGAAAACGGTCAGGGCCAGATCGAGAATATTTACACCCTGAAAGTGATCAACAAAACCCAGCAGCGCCAAGACTACAACCTGAGCCTGGTGGACGGTGACGGCTTCCAGTTGCAGGGCAAGACCGAACTGAGCCTGGCGCCGGGGGAGATTGTCGATGTGCCGGTGTCGGTGGCGATGACCACCGAGCGGCCGGCCAGCAGCTCGCAGACCTTGAGCTTCAAGATCGCCGACAGCGACGAGCCAGAGATTTACAGCGTGGCAAAAAGCAGGTTTGTGGCGCCGATGAATCGCTGATCCCTTAAGATGCAGCCCTCTTTTTCACAATGCGATCCCTGTGGCGAGGGAGCTTGCTCCCGCTGGGCTGCGTAGCAGCCCCAATAGCTTGTGAGTGCTACGCACTCAAGCGGGAGCAAGCTCCCTCGCCACAAAGAGCAATCCAAATTCAGTCCATCGCGGGATACCGATGAAACGCTACGAAAAATTCGCCGACGACATCGCTGAACTGATCCGCTCCGGCGTGCTCGGCCCCGGGCAGCGGGTGCCATCGGTGCGCTACGCCAGCCAGACCTACGGGGTCAGCCCGTCAACGGTGTTCCAGGCCTATTACCTGCTGGAACGTCGCGGCCTGATCCGCGCGCGGCCGCGCTCCGGCTACTTCGTCAACACCCACGCGCCGAGCCCGTTTTCGGAGCCGGTGATCAGCAGCCACGTCAACGACTCCACCGAAGTCGACGTCAGCGAACTGGTGTTCTCGGTGCTGGAGTCGATCAAGGACCCGAGCACCGTGCCCTTCGGCTCGGCGTTCCCCAGCCCGACCCTGTTCCCGTTGCAGCGCCTGTCGCGCTCGCTGGCCAGTGCCGCGCGCGAGATGGACCCGCGCATGGTGGTCACCGACATGTCGCCGGGCAACCCGCAACTGCGCCGGCAGATCGCCTTGCGCTACATGGTTGGCGGCTTGATGCTGCCGATGGAAGAACTGCTGATCACCAACGGCGCCCTCGAAGCGCTGAACCTGTGCCTGCAGGCGGTGACCGAACCGGGCGATCTGGTGGCCATCGAAGCCCCGGCGTTCTACGCCAGCCTGCAAGTGCTGGAGCGCTTGAAACTCAAAGCCGTGGAAATCCCCGTGCACCCGCGCGACGGCATCGACCTCGGCGTGCTCGCGCAAACTCTGGAGCGCCATCCGATCAAGGCCTGCTGGTGCATGACCAGTTTCCAGAACCCGATGGGCGCGACCATGCCCGAGGCGAAGAAACAGGAACTGGTGGAACTGCTGCGCCGGCATCAGGTGCCGCTGATCGAAGATGACGTCTACGCCGAACTCTATTACGGCCAGCAAGCGCCGAAACCGGCCAAGGCGTTCGACACCGAAGGGCTGGTGATGCACTGCGGTTCGTTCGCCAAGAGCCTGGCCCCCGGCTACCGCATCGGCTGGGTCGCCGCCGGGCGCTACGCACAGAAAATCGAACGATTGAAACTGATGACCTCGCTGTGCGCCTCGATGCCGGCGCAAGCGGCCATCGCCGACTACCTGCAACACGGCGGCTACGACCGCCACCTGCGCAAACTGCGCTACGCCCTGGAAGAACAGCAAAGCGCGATGCTCGCGGCGATTGCCCGCTACTTCCCGGCGCAGACCCGCGTCAGCCAACCGGCCGGCGGCTACTTCCTTTGGCTGGAACTGCCACCGCAGATGGATTCCTTGAAGTTGTTTCAGATGGCATTGGCGCAGGGCATCAGCATCGCGCCGGGGCCGATCTTCTCGCCGACCCAGCGTTTCAGGAATTGCATCCGGCTGAATTACGGCAGCCCGTGGACTGAGGACTCGGAGAAAGCGATGGAGACGTTGGGGCGGATTGTGCGGTCGTTCTGACAGATTGATGTTGCCGCTAATGACGCCTTCGCGAGCAAGCCCGCTCCCACTGTCGACCGTATTCCACCTGAAGAAACTCGGTCTACTGTGGGAGCGGGCTTGCTCGCGAAGAAGCCAGACCAGCCAACACAAATACCAAAGATCAGCGCCCACCCCCCAAATCAACAAACGTCCCGGTCGCATACGAAGCCTTGTCCGACAGCAACCAGACAATCGCCTCCGCCACCTCGTCCGGCCGCCCGCCCCTGGCCATCGGGATCGCCGATTCAAGCTTGCTGACCCGGTCCGGATCGCCGCTCAATGCATGGAAATCGGTATAGATATAGCCGGGACGCACCGCGTTGACGCGAATTCCCTCACCCGCCACTTCCTTCGACAAACCGATGGTGAAGGTGTCGAGCGCACCTTTGGACGCGGCATAGTCGACGTACTCGTTGGGCGAACCCAGACGTGCCGCGACTGACGAGACGTTGACGATGCTGCCGCCCTGCCCGCCGTGTTTGGGCGACATGCGCAGGATCGCGTGCTTGGCGCAGAGGATCGGTGCCAGCACGTTGGTTTTCATGATTTTGAGAATGCGGAATTCGGACATTTCATCGACCCGCGACTTGTGCCCGACGGTGCCGGCGTTGTTCACCAGCGCGGTGACCCGGCCCAGTTCGCTGTCGACCCGCTGAAACAGCGCGACCACTTCATCTTCGATACTGACATCGGCGCGCACTGCAATGGCTTGCGCCCCCAGCGCGCGCACTTGCTCCAGCACACTTTGCGCGGCCTGTTCGTCCGACTGATAGTTGATGCAGATCCGATAGCCCTGCTCGGCAGCCAACAACGCCGTAGCGGCGCCAATTCCGCGCCCGCCACCGGTAATCACAATGACTTTATCCATGCTGGCCCTTCCCCCAATGCACACGTAACAGTCGGGTGGAAGAATAACCGCCATTCACGGGTTTTGCATGGGCTGTGTCAAAGGCTTGAGCGCTCACGCAGTTTCGACGTTGGAGTGCCTTTGTGGCGAGGGAGCTTGCTCCCGCTGGCCTGCGCAGCAGGCCATGCTTTAAGAGAGGGGCCGCTTCGCGCCCCAGCGGGAGCAAGCTCCCTCGCCACAGCAGGCAGTCAGACAGCCGCCAGGGCCTCTCCACGGGCAATGTTCTGCATGAACGCGTCCGCCGGCAGCGGATGCCCCAACAGATAGCCCTGCAACGAATCACACCCCAACTGCGTAAGGAAATCCTGCTGCACGCCGGTCTCCACACCCTCGGCAACAATCCGCAAACCCAGCGCCTGGCCCAGCGCGACGATGGCCGAGACAATCGCCGCGTCATCGCTGTCATGCTCCAGATCACGGACAAATCCACGGTCGATCTTCAGCTCGTTGGCCGGCAGGCGCTTGAGGTACATCAGGCTCGAATAGCCGGTGCCGAAGTCGTCGATCGACAGATCGACGCCCATGTCCGACAACTCCTGCAACACCGTCATGCTCGCATCGGCGTCGCTCATGGCGGTGGTCTCGGTGATTTCCAGGGTCAGGCTGTTCGCCGGCAGATGATGCGTGGCCAGCGCCCTGGCCACGCTCCGCACCAGCCCGGCGTGGCAGAACTGCAACGCCGAGAGGTTCACCGCAATGCGCCAGTCGGTGTAACCGAGCACGTACCATTCGCGCATCTGCCGGCAAGCTTCGTTGAGCACCCATTCGCCGATGGCGATGATCAGGCCGGTCTTCTCCGCCAGATCGATGAACTTGTCCGGGAGCAGCATGCCCTGGGTCGGATGCTGCCAGCGCAGCAGCGCCTCGGCGCCGACCGGACGGCCACTGGCGGCGTCGAATTTGGGTTGGAAGTACAAGCTGAACTGACTGTGCTCCAGCGCTGCGCGCAAATCTTGCAACAACTGCAACTGCTTGCGTGCGTTGCTGTTCATCGAGGCATCGAAGAAGCTGTAACCGTTTTTGCCGCCGCCCTTGGCGTGATACATCGCCGCGTCGGCGTTCATCAGCAGTTCCTGGGCGCTCTGGCCATTACCGGGGTAGACGGCGATGCCGACGCTGGCGGAAATCTGCAAGTCGTGCTCGGCCACGCGGAACGCCTGGCCGATCAACCCGACCTGACGCGCGGCCAGGCCCAGCGCATCGTCGGGTTCGCTCAGGCGTACCAGCAGCACGAATTCGTCGCCGCCGATCCGCGCCAATGTGTCCTGGCTGCGCAGGTCTTCACGCAGACGCCCGCCGACTTCACGCAGCAACTGATCGCCCATGTGATGGCCAAAGGCATCGTTGACCGGTTTGAAACCATCCAGATCAATGAACATCAACGCAAAACAGCCGCCCTGTTCCTCGACCTTTTTCATCGCCTGATTGATCCGGTCGTCCAGCAGCATGCGGTTCGGCAGACCGGTCAGGGTGTCGTGCAGCGCCAGTTGCGTCAGTTCACGGTTGGCCAGGGTCAGCGAATGCGCCAGATCGGCGGTGCGCGCTTCGAGGCGGGCATCGAGAATCGACGTGAGCAAGGCGATCGACAGCACCGCCAGCGTGGTGATCAGCACCAGATTATCGAGGCCGTTGCCCTTGAGACCGTCGAGCGTTGCACCGCAGAAACTGCCCTCGGGAAACTGCGCGGCGGCCATGCCGGTGTAGTGCATGCCGACAATCGCGATGCCCATGATCACCGCCGCACCGCCGCGAATCAGGCGTACATACGGCGAGTGCTGGCGCAGGCGGAAGGCAATCCACAACGCCGCCGCCGAAGCACCGACCGCGATCAGCAATGAGGCACCGAACAGCGTCGGGTCGTAGTCGATGCCCGGTGTCATGCGCAACGCGGCCATGCCGGTGTAATGCATTGCACTGATGCCGGCGCCCATGATCAAAGCACCAAAGGCCAGTTGCAGAATCGGCAGTTTCGGCTGGCTGACCAGCCACAGGGCAAACCCGCAGGACAGCACTGCGATCAGTAGCGACAGCGCGGTAATCGCAATGTCGTAGCCCAGGTCGATCGGCAGCTTGAAGGCCAGCATGCCGATGAAGTGCATCGACCAGACGCCGACCCCCATCGCCAGTGCACCGCCCGCCGTCCAGAAATGCACTGCGCGCCCACGGGCGCTGGCGATGCGCCCGGTCAGGTCGAGCGCGGTGTAGGACGCGAGGATCGCCACACACAAAGAAATGAAAACCAGGGTGAAGGAATAATTACCGATGAGCATGGGGATTCTCGCAACCACCCGCGCCGTACTGCGTCCATTCTCGGCCGGGCAAATGCGGCGATTGTACTGATTGCGCAGAAGAACGCACTGACAAAGTAACCATTTTGCCATCAACCCGATGAAACGCTTGTTTGATGGTTCTGCAAGGCTCTGGAACAACCATCACAGCCTGTAGGAGCTGCGGCACGCTGCGATCTTTTGATCCTGATGTTTAAAAACAAAGTCAAAAGATCGCAGCGTGCCGCAGCTCCTACAGGTTATTCGCTGGCCAGCTGTCCGTCCCAGCCGCCGCCCAGCGCGGCAATCAATTGCACGCTGGCAATCAGGCGATTCTGCAGGATATTCAGCACCGTGCGCTCGTTATTCAGCGCCGTGGCCTGCACCACCACGACGTCGATGTAGGCAATCAATCCGGCCTTGTACTGGTTCTGGGTCAGGCGCAGCGAGTCACGCGCCGCCTCCAGAGCTTCCTGACGCACAGCGGCTTCGTCTTCATACACCTTCAGTTGCACCAGATAGTTTTCCACTTCACGGAAACCGTCGAGCACAGTCTGGCGGTACTTGGCGACAGTCTGGTCATACACCGCCTCGGTGCGATCGACCTCAGCCGAGCGGATCCCGCCGTCGAAGATCGGCAAATCCAGTTTCGGCCCGACCGACCAGAAACGGTTCGGTAGCGTTAACAGATTTTTCGAGGTACTGCTGCTGTAACCGCCGCTCATGCTCAAGCTCAGGTCCGGGTAATACGCCGCTTTCGCCACGCCAATGTTGGCGTTCGCGGCGATCACCGAGCGCTCCGCCGAGGCGATGTCCGGACGCCGTTCCAGCAATTGCGAAGGCAGGCTCAGCGGAATCTGCGGCAGGTTCGGAATGTTCTGGCTTTCAGCGATGCTGAACTCGGCCGGCGCCTGCCCGGTGAGCACGGCGATGGCATTTTCGAACTGCGCGCGTTGCCAGATCAGGTCGACCAGATCGGCCTGGGTGCTTTTCAACTGGGTCTGTGCCTGCGCCACCGCATCGCGCCCGGAAATCCCCGCGCGATACTGGTTCTGGGTCATTTGCAGGGATTTTTCGTAGGCCGCGACGGTGGCTTCGAGCAGGCGCTTCTGCTGGTCGATGACCCGCAGTTGCAGGTAGTTCTGCACCAGTTCCGACTGCTGGCTCAGGCGCATCGCCGCCAGATCGGCGAAGCTTGCCTGGGCGCTGGCCTCATTGGCTTCCAGGCCACGGCGCAATTTGCCCCAGATATCCGCCTCCCAACTCACGCCCAGCTGCGCATTGTAGGTGTCGCGAATACCGCTGGCCGAACTGCTCAGGCTCGAACTGCTGCTGCCGGTGCCCTGGCTGGAACGAGTCTTGCCCACGCTCAGGTCGACACTGGGATAAAACGCCCCACGGGCACTGCGCACCAGAGCCTGAGCCTGACGGAACTGGGCTTCGGATTGCGCGACCGTCTGGTTGGAACTGTTGAGTTTTTCGATCAGGCCATTGAGCTGCTGATCGCCATACAACTCCCACCAGGCACCACGGGCCAGCGAATCGCTCGGATTGGCCTGACGCCAGCCCTCAGCCTCTTTGTATTGCGCGACCTCGGCGGTCTGCGGACGCTGATAGTCCGGGCCGACGGCGCAGGCACTGAGCATCGCCACGCACAGCGACAGGCTCAGCAGACGCGAGCCCCGGGCAGTGGCCAGATTGAGAAGCGAACGGTCAGTCATAGCGGAGTTTCCAGAGCGGCGTCAGTACGCACGCCACGCCACTTGTTGAAGCGGTGGCGCAGCTTGTCGAGATAGAGGTAAACCACAGGCGTGGTGTAAAGGGTCAGGACCTGGCTGAAGATCAGGCCGCCGATGATGGTCAGGCCCAATGGCTGGCGCATTTCCGCGCCCTCCGCACGGCCGAGCAGCAACGGCAAGGCGCCGAGGATCGCCGCCAGGGTGGTCATCAGAATCGGCCGCAGCCGTTGCAGGCAGGCGCTGCGGATCGACTCCAGCGGCGACAGGCCCTGATGGCGTTCCAGTTGCAGCGCCAGGTCGATCATCAGGATCGCGTTTTTCTTCACCACCCCGATCAGCAGGAACAACCCGAGCAGCGAGATCAGGCTGAACTCGCCGCCCAGCGCATAGATCGACAGCAATGCACCGACCCCGGCCGAGGGCAAGGTCGAGAGAATCGTCAGCGGGTGAATGTAGCTTTCATACAGCACGCCCAGCACCAGATACACCGCCAGCAGCGCACCGAGGATCATGAACGGCTGACTTTTCTGCGTCGCGGCAAAGGCGTCGGCGGTGCCGGCCATTTTCGCGATCACGTCTTCCGGCAGACCGACCTTGGCAATCGCCCGCTCGATCGCAGCACTGCCCTGCTCCACGGTCACGCCTTCAGCCATGTCGAACGCGATGCTTTCCGAGGCGAACTGGCCTTCGTGGCTGACTCGGTCGTCTTCCAGGCTGTTTTCGTAATGGGCGATGGTCGACAACGGAATCCGCGCACCGTCCGCAGTAATCACGTGCACCTGATTGAGCGTCACCGGGTCTTGGGCGTATTTCGGATTGACCTCCATCACCACCTGATACTGGTTGAGGCTGTCATAGATGGTGGAAATCTGTCGCTGGCTGTAGGCGTTGTTCAACACCGCCGTGACCATGTTCATGTCGACCCCGAGGCGCTTGGCCTGATCGCGGTCGACAATCAGCGTCACTTGCTGCGCGCCACGTCCTTCGCGGGCGTCGATGGCGGTCAGCTCGGGCAGTGCGCGCAGCGCGGTGACCACCTTCGGATACCACTCGCGCAACGCCCCCAGATCACCGCTTTGCAGGATATAGCTGTACTGCGACGTGGTCTGCTCGCGGCCGCCGCCGAATTGCAGGTCCTGGTCCGCCATCAGCATCAACTGGGCGCCGGGCACCTTGGGCATTTCCTTGCGCAGGCGTTCGATGACTTTCTGCGCCGACAGATTGCGCTCCTTGATCGGCTTCAGGCGTACCAGCATGAAGGCGTTGTTGGTGCCGTTGGTGCCGCCGATGAACCCGGCGACGCTCTCGACCGCTTCGTCCTTGAGCACGGCGCGGCGGAAGGTTTCCATCTTCGGCTGCATCACGCTGAACGACAGGCCGTCGTCACCGCGGACAAAACCGATCAACTGGCCGGTGTCCTGCTGCGGCATGAACGTCTTTGGCACCACCACGTACAGCGCGACGTTGACGCCCACCGTGATGATCAGGCTGAGCAAGGTCAGGCGTCGATGGCGCAGCACCCAGTCGAGGCTGGTCGCATATTTGCCGACCATCCAGTCGTTGGCGCGACGGCTCCAGTGTTGCAGGCGGTTTTCCTGCCCCGGCGTGTGCGGCTTGAGCCAGCGGGCGCAGAGCATCGGGGTCAGCGTCAGCGAGACCACCAGCGACACCACGATGGCTGCTGCCAGGGTGATGGAAAACTCGCGGAACAGGCTCTCGACAATCCCGCCCATGAACAGGATCGACAGAAACACCGCCACCAGCGATACGTTCATCGACAGCAAGGTGAAGCCGACTTCCTTGGCCCCGAGATAGGCAGCCTTCATCGGCTTGACGCCTTCGTCGATGTGTCGGGAAATGTTCTCCAGCACCACGATGGCATCGTCCACCACCAGCCCGGTGGCCAGAATCAGCGCCATCAGCGACAGGTTGTTCAGGGAAAAACCATAGAGGTACATCACCGCGAAGGTGCCCACCAGCGACACCGGAACCGCCAATGTCGGAATCAGCGAGGCGCGGAAGTTACCGAGGAACAGGAACACCACCAGAATCACCAGCGCCACGGCGATCAGCAGGGTCATTTCCGCTTCGTGCAATGTGGCCTTGATCACTGGCGAGCGATCCATCGCCAGATTCAGCTTTACGCTGGCCGGCAGCACCGCTTGCAACGCCGGCAACTGCGCCTTGATCTCGTTGACCGTCTCGATGATGTTGGCGCCGGCCTGACGGTTGATCACCAGCAGCACCGCCGCGTCATCATTGAAGAAACCGCTGTTGTAACGGTCTTCGACGCCGTCGCTGACCTTGGCCACGTCCTTCAGGCGCAGCGCGGCGCCATTGTTGTAGTGGATGATCAGCGATTCGTAATCCTTGGCCTTCTCCAACTGGTCGTTGGCCTGGATCTGCCACAACCGTTCGCTGTCTTCCACCGAACCCTTGGGCCGGCGCACATTGGCCCCGGCGATGGTCTTGCGCACATCGTCGAGCGCCACGCCGTACTGGTTCAGTGCCTGCGGTTCGAGTTCGATACGCACCGCCGGCAGCGAACTGCCACCGATCTGCACTTCACCGACACCCTGCACCTGGGACAGGCTCTGCGAGAGGATGGTCGAGGCCAGATCATAGAGTTGACCTTTTTCCAGCACGTCCGAAGTCAGCGACAGCACCATGATCGGCGCCTGCGACGGGTTGACCTTTTTGTAGGTCGGCATGCTGCGCATTCCGCTCGGCAACAGGTTGCGCGAAGCGTTGATCGCCGCCTGCACTTCCCGCGCCGCACCGTTGATATCGCGGTCGAGGTCGAATTGCAGAATGACCCTTGTCGAACCCTGGCTGGAACGGCTGCTCATGGTGTTGACGCCGGCAATCGCGCCGAACGAGCGCTCCAGCGGCGTCGCCACCGTGGAGGCCATGACCTCGGGACTGGCGCCGGGCAGACTGGCCTGAACCACGATCACCGGGAAGTCCATTTGCGGCAGCGGTGACACCGGCAGCAGACCGAAGCTGACACCGCCCAGCAACATGATCGCCAGGCTCAGGAGCATGGTCGCGACCGGGCGTTTGATGAAAGGACCGGACAAATTCATTGACCAAGATCCTTACTTTCACCGCACTTCCCTGTAGGAGTGAGCCTGCTCGCGATGAGGTCGGCACATTCAATATCGGTAGGGACAGACACACTGCTATCGCGAGCAGGCTCACTCCTACAAGGGATATGTGTACGGGCAGTCATACCGGTACCTCTTCGGTATTGGTTTTGCCAAAGCGCCGACCGAGGCGGTCGAAGTACAGGTAAATCACCGGCGTGGTGAACAGGGTCAGCACCTGGCTCACCAGCAGGCCGCCGACCATCACCAGACCCAGAGGCTGACGCAATTCAGCGCCGGAGCCGGTGGCAAGCATCAGCGGCACCGCGCCGAACAGCGCGGCCAGCGTCGTCATCAGAATCGGCCGGAAGCGCAGCAGCGCCGCCTGATAGATCGCCTCCTCCGGCGCCATGCCCTGAGTGCGTTCGGCGTCGAGGGCGAAGTCGATCATCATGATCGCGTTCTTCTTGACGATACCGATCAGCAGGATGATGCCGATGATCGCGATCATCCCCAGGTCATTGCCGCTGAGCAGCAACGCGAGCAAGGCACCGACCGCCGCCGACGGCAAAGTCGAGAGAATGGTGATCGGGTGGATGTAACTCTCGTAGAGCACGCCGAGCACGATGTACATGGTCACCACCGCCGCCAGAATCAGCAGCAAGGTGCTCGACAGCGACGCCTGGAACGCTTCGGCCGCGCCCTGGAACTGGGTCTGCACGCCAATCGGCATGCCGATGTCCTTCTGCACCTGGTCGATGATGTCCACCGCATGCCCCAGCGCCACGCCGGGCGCCAGGTTGAACGACATCATCACCGCCGGGAACTGGCCGATGTGGGTGATCGCCAGTTGCGCCTGACGCTCCTCGACATGGGCCAGGCTCGACAGGCGCACCTGCGCACCGTCAGTGGTCTTGACGTGAATCTGGTCCAGCGCCGCCGGCCCGATCTTCTCCCCGGCCTGTGCCTGCAGCACCACGCGGTACTGGCTGGCCTGGGTGTAGATGGTCGAAATTTGCCGCTGGCCGAAGGCGTCATACAGCGCATCGGTGATGTTCTGCACCGAAACGCCGAGGCGCGAGGCCGCATCGCGGTCGATCACCAGATAGACCTGCAAGCCCTTGTCCTGCAAATCACTGGCAACGTCGGTCAGTTCCGGACGCTGCGCCAGCGCCTCGACCAGCCGCCCGCTCCACTGACTGAGCAGTTCGGCATCCGGCGAGGACATGCTGAACTGGTACTGGGTACGGCTGACCCGATCCTCGATGGTCAAATCCTGCACCGGTTGCATGAACAGACGGATACCGACCAGTTTGTTCAGTTGCGGTTGCAGGCGCGCGATCACCTGCGTGGCGCTCAGGTCACGCTGGCCATGCGGCTTGAGGTTGATCAGCAAGCGCCCGCTGTTGAGCGTGGCGTTGTCGCCGTCGACGCCTATGTAAGACGACAGGCTCTCCACAGCCGGATCTTCGAGAATCACCTTGGCCAGCGCCTGCTGACGCTCGCCCATGGCCGCGAAGGAAATCGACTGCGGCGCCTCGGAAATGCCCTGGATCACCCCGGTGTCCTGCACCGGGAAAAACCCTTTGGGCACCACCATATAAAGGAACACGGTCAGCGCGAGGGTACCGATAGCCACCAACAGGGTCAGCGGCTGATGCTTGAGGACCCACTGCAACTTGCGCCCGTAGGCGGCGATCATCCAGTCGATGACCGCACCGCTGGCCCGGTAAAAGCGGCCCTGTTCATGCGCTTCCGGCTCACGTTTGAGCAGACGTGCGCACATCATCGGCGTCAACGTCAGCGAGACCACCAGCGAAATCAGGATCGCCACCGCCAGGGTGATGGCGAACTCGCGGAACAGCCGGCCGACCACGTCAGCCATGAACAGCAGCGGAATCAGTACCGCGATCAGCGACAGGGTCAGGGAAATCAAGGTGAAGCCGATCTGTTTGGCGCCCTTGAGCGCCGCCTGCATCGGGCTGTCGCCCTCCTCGATGAAGCGCGCAATGTTTTCCAGCATCACGATCGCATCGTCGACCACAAAACCTGTGGCGATGGTCAGCGCCATCAACGTCAGGTTGTTAACCGAGAACCCGGCGAGATACATCACGCCAAACGTACCGATCAGCGACAGCGGCACCGCCACCGACGGAATGATCGTCGCACTGGCTCGCCGCAGAAACAGGAACGTCACCATCACCACCAACGCGATGGCGATCAGCAGTTCGTGCTGCACATCGGTGACCGAGGCGCGGATGGTCTGGGTCCGGTCGGTAAGCACGGTGACGTCGAGGCCGGCCGGCAGGTTGTCGGTGATGCTCGGCAGCAACGCCTTGATCCGGTCGACCACCTCGATCACGTTGGCGCCCGGCTGGCGCTGGATGTTCAGCAGCACCGCCTGATTCTGGTTGGCCCACGCGGCGAGACGTTCGTTCTCCGCGCCGTCGACGATTTCCGCCACATCCTTCAGGCGCAGCGGCGCGCCGTTCTTGTAGGCGAGGATCAGGTTGGCGTAATCCTTGGGCGACGTCAGCTGGTCGTTGGCGTCGAGCATCGAGACCCGGGTCGGGCCGTCGAAGTTACCTTTCGGCTGATTGACGTTGGACGCGCCGATCAGGGTGCGCACGTCTTCGAGGTTCAGGCTGTTCGCCGCGAGGGCTTCAGGGTTGACCTTGATCCGCACTGCCTGACGCTGACCGCCGGCAATGCTGACCATGCCGACGCCGCTGATCTGGGCGATCTTCTGCGCCATGCGCGTATCGACCAGGTCATTGAGCTTGGGCAGGAGCATGGTTTTCGAGGTGATCGCCAGGGTCAGCACCGGGGTGTCCGCCGGGTTGACCTTGTTGTACACCGGTGGTGCCGGCAAATCGGTTGGCAGCAGATTGGTCGCGGCGTTGATCGCGGCTTGCACCTGCTGTTCGGCGACGTCCATGTTGATGTCGAGGCTGAAGCGCAGGGTCAGCACCGAAGCGCCGCCGGAGCTGGTCGAGGCCATTTGCGTCAGGCCCGGCATCTGCCCGAACTGGCGTTCGAGGGGCGCGGTGACGGCACTGGTCATCACGTCCGGACTGGCGCCGGGGTACAGGGTCATGACGCGAATGGTCGGGTAATCGACCTGCGGCAACGCCGAGACCGGCAGCAGGCGATAGGCAATCAGGCCGGCCAGGACAATGGCCAGCATGCTCAGGGTGGTGGCTACCGGACGGAGGATGAACAGCCGCGAAATGTTCATGCGCCCTTCTTGGCCTTGTCAGCCGTGGCGGCGTCTGGCGCACTGGCGGCGGGTTTGCCTTGCAGGTGCCCGGTCGGGGTGGTCGGCACGTCATTGCTGTCGTTGACCACTTCCACTTCGCTGCCTTCCTTCAGGCGATCTGTACCTTCCAGCACCACGCGATCGCCTGCGGCCAGTCCTTCGGTGATCACCGTGTTGTTGCCGTCGCTGGCGCCGATCTTCAACTGGTGGATGGTGACTTTCTTGTCGCCGTCCAACGCGTAAACAAAAGTACCGTTGGTGCCGAACTGAATCGCCGCCGACGGTGCCAGCACCACGCCTTTGAGGGTATCTGCCAGCAGGTGCACATTGACGAACTGATTGGGGAACAGCGACTGGTCGCGGTTATCGTAGCGAGCCTTGAATTTCAGGGTGCCGGTGGCGACGTCGATCTGGTTGTCGAGGCTTTGCAGCACGCCGCTGGCCTGGATTTTGGTATCGCCGCGATCCCATGCCTCGGCCGGCAGCTTGGCACCGCTGTGGTAGCGGGCCAATACGGTTTCGAGACTGTTTTCCGGCAGGGTGAAGACCACGCTGATGGGTTGGGTCTGAGTAATGACCGCAAGGAACGTGGTGTCGTTGGCGGCGACGAGGTTGCCGACGTCGACCTGACGCAGACCGACGCGACCGGCAATCGGTGCACGGATCTTGGTGAATTCGAGATTGAGCTTGGCGTCGTTGACCGCCGCCTGATTGGTCTTGACCGTGCCCAGATACTGGCCGACCAGCGCTTCGGCGGTGTCCAGGGTCTGCTTGGCGATACTGTCTTCCTTGAACAGGCCGCGATAACGCTCGACGTCGACCTGGGCGTTTTTCAACTGCGCCTGATTCTGCAGCAAGGTGCCTTCAGCCTGGAGCAAGGCGTTCTGGTACGGACGCGGATCGATCTCTGCCAGCAGGTCGCCGGCCTTGACCATCTGCCCTTCTTCGAAGTTGATCTTCACCAGTTCGCCGCCGACCCGGCTGCGCACATTGATGGTGTTGAGCGCAGTCACCGTGCCCAGTGCCTTGTAATACAGCGGGAAGTCCCCCGTGACCGCCGGCGCCACTCGCACCGGAATCGGTCCGGCCGCGCCGCCGAAGCCTGGGCGCATCATCCCCGAACGTCCGGCATGGCCGCTCGCCGCCTTGTCCGCGCCCTCCTTGTGGGCCGAACCGGCGGGCCAGAATTTCCAGCACAGGACGGCGATGACCAACAGGACGAGCAGGCTGATCAGCCAGCGACGGGAGTTGCGAGAGGACGATTGCATGGATTGATTAACCATTGGGCGCGTGGGCTTCTTTTTACGGGAGGCTGAACGATAAGCACTGATCGGATTTAAGCAAAGCAGCTTTACCGGCTATTTACTTTCAACTTACGTTTCAAGGTGTGTGGCAAGACACTGATACACAAATGAAAACGGCCTGGACAGGGCCAGGCCGTTAACAATTGTAAAAGCGCTTATTTCAGTACGGCGAGTGCTGCGTCGTAGTTCGGCTCTTCAGCGATTTCCTTGACCAGCTCGCTGTGCAGCACGTTGTCGTTCTCGTCCAGCACCACCACGGCACGGGCGGTCAGGCCTTTCAACGGGCCGTCAGCGATGGCCACGCCGTAGTTCTCGATGAACTCGGCACCGCGCAGGGTCGACAGGTTCTTTACGTTTTCCAGACCTTCGGCACCGCAGAAGCGCGCTTGGGCGAACGGCAGGTCAGCCGAGATGCACAGCACCACGGTGTTGGCGACGTCGTTGGCCTGAGCGTTGAACTTGCGCACGGAGGTGGCGCAGGTCGGGGTGTCGACGCTTGGGAAGATGTTCAGCACTTTGCGCTTGCCGGCAAAGTCTTTCAGGGTGACGTCGGACAGATCGCCGGCAACCAGGGAAAAGGCTGGCGCCTTGGAACCGGCTTGTGGCAACTGGCCGTTGACTTGAACCGGGTTGCCTTTGAGGGTGACTTGAGCCATGACTTTAGTCCTTCTGAACGTGGTTATTGAGCATGCAAGAGGCCGAAGTTAACCACGAAATTGTCCGACGACCTATGCCCTGACTGAAAATTGTCAGGGGCCTGCGCAAAAAATTGTATACAACCCATCTCCCCTGTAGGAGCTGCCGCAGGCTGCGGTCTTTTGACTTTATCTTTTTATCAAGATCAAAAGATCGTCCGATCGCCGCCCGAGTCTGCGGCAGCTCCTAAATTGGCAGTGCAGCGTGTCGGGTTGCATTTGTTAAATCGCCGGGTTGCATCTTTTATTCAGAGACCTGTCGATTCATGCGCGGCCCATTCGACTAAACCATGAATCCCCCCATTCCCTGGAGAAACCGCCATGCGATTCATGATTCTTGTCAAAGCCAGCGCCGATTCCGAAGCCGGCATCATGCCCAGTGAAGAGCTGATCACCGCCATGGGCAATTTCAACGAAGAACTGGTCAAGGCCGGCATTCTCATCGACGCCGATGGCCTGCACCCGAGCAGCAAAGGCGCGCGCGTGCATTTCTCCGGCGACAAGCGCACCGTCATCGACGGCCCGTTCATCGAGACCAAGGAGCTGGTGGCCGGGTACTGGATCTGGGAAGTGAAGTCGAAAGAAGAAGCCATTGAATGGGTCAAGCGCTGCCCCAACCCGATGCCGGGCGATTCCGATATCGAGATCCGCCAGATCTTCTCCGCCGAGGATTTCGGCGCCGAGTTCACCCCCGAAGCACGAGCGCAGGAAGAGCGGATCCGCGAGCAAGCCAAGAAAAACCTGTAATCCCCGCCCCCCTGTAGGAGCTGCCGCAGGCTCGGGCCGCGATCGGACGATCTTTTGACTTTGACCTTAAAGAGCAAAATCAAAAGATCGTCCGATCGCGGCCCGAGCCTTCGGCAGCTCCTACATAAGAGGATGTTCAAAGCGGTTGAACATTTACAGCTATAACCTTATTTGTTTTCGGGTCTATTTTTGGCTCATAAGAAACCCTTTGATTCTCGACAAGCCCCGAAAACCGAAAGGCGCCAAGTTCAGTGTCTTTTACAAATACATGGCCGCTCTCGCCATCCGGCGTGATAAAACCAAACCCCTTGTTGTTGTTAAACCACTCGACCGTCCCAGTAGCCATTTCCATCACCTCTCAACCGTCCATTCGGTGACCGATAGACATCGGTCTCTCACCGCCATAGAGCGCTGGTTCCACGCCCCCTGCAACTGTCAAGTCTGACAGGGGCTCCACGCTTTTCGACCAACGGTAGCTGTCCAGTCGTTACACCATCGTTCTGTGACTCTGTAGACAAAACCAAAGAATTAATCCTTTCGACTGGCTAACTCCCGATTAGCTGCTAGCGTCATTCAGACGTGTCCTACAGGCTTGATAAAAAAGGAAATACGTCCAACGGCCGAGAAGTGCCGGGTCGTCCATGCAGTAGCCACCAGGGAAACGGGGATCATGTCGAAGAAAATGGGGATTCACGCCTTGCTGCTGGCGAGTTCGCTGGCGCCTGTGTTTTGTGCCCAAGCGAATAACGCCGAAGAGGCCAACAAAAGCAACAACCCGCTGAACCTGGCTCCCGGCGCCAACCTGCAGGACTACTACACGCCGAAGCTGTTCGACAGCAACCTGCACACCAACGACGCTTTGTTGCGCGGCACCTTGCCGGTCGCACCCAACGATTTCATCGGCGTGCCGCAGTTGCTGCGCGCAACCATGCCGATCAGCACCCGTCCTGATCCGCACGGTGGCTACAGCACTGGCATCGGCGACCTCAATCTGTTCGACATCTTCCTGCTCAAGACCGACGGCGTGCAGTTGGGCATCGGCCCGCAGATCACCGCGCCGACCGCCGCCGAGGATGAACTGGGCACCGGCAAGTGGCAGGCCGGCCTCGCGGCGGTGGCAATTGACTCGTCACCGCGCGGCCTGCTCGGTGCGCTGGTGCAGTACCAGAGCTCGTTCGCCGGCGACCACGACCGCGCGCACGTCGAAACCGCAACCCTGCAGCCCTTCATCATTCATAACCTGGAAAAAGGCTGGTACCTGCGCTCCACCGGCACCTGGACTTTCGACCTGAAGAACGACACCCACTACATCCCGATCGGCCTGGGTGCGGGCAAGGTCTGGAAGTCCGGCAGCAACATTCTCAACGGCTTCCTCGAACCGCAGTGGACCGTCGAACGCAAAGGCGATGGCGTGCCGCAATTCACCCTGTTCGCCGGGATCAACGTGACGTTCGGAAAATAAGGAAATACCCATGCACATTGCTTTGCGCGCCGCCGGTTTCAGCCTGATGACCCTGTTCGCCAGCTGCGGCGTTGGTGCTCAGGAGCTCGACACCCGTATCGGCAAGATAGCCATGGAAGGCGAACTGCCGGCCCACGAGTCAATCGCCAAACTCTACGCCGAGCTGGATTTTCAGCAGGCGACCCAGAGCTATCTGTGGGCGTTGCCGCTGGTGTCCTACGCGCAATGGCAGGAAGAGTTTCGCGACAAGCTCGGCGCGCGCAGCGGCGATCTGATGGTGCTCAACAACTACGAAGACAAGCTCGGCGTGATCACCGCCAACGCCACCACGCCGTACATTCTCGGCTTCGTCGACCTCAGCGAAACCGGGCCGCTGGTGATTGAACTGCCACCGGGACCGACCGCCGGCGGCATCGGCGATTTCTGGCAGCGGGCGATCATCGACATGGGCCAGACCGGCCCGGACAAAGGCCAGGGTGGCAAATACCTGGTGCTGCCGCCGGGCGCGGAGCCACCGGCCGATGCCGACAAGTATTACCTGGCCAAATCGGAAACCATGAACGTGCTGGTGGGTTTCCGGGTGCTCGATCCGGATCCGGCCAAGGGCAAGGCGCTGGTCGAGAAATTCAAGATGTACCCCTACGCCAAACGCGCCGAGCCGAGCAAGACCCGCCTGCTGTCGCCTGACGGTAAAAAGTGGTCGGGTACCCAGCCGCGCGGCATCGCTTACTGGCAGCGGCTGCACCAGATCATCCAGAAAGAACCGGTCAACGAACGTGACCGCTTCTACATGGCGATGCTCGCCAGTCTCGGCATCGAGAAGGACAAACCGTTCAACCCCAACACCCAGCAGCGTCAGGCACTGGAGTCCGGCGCGCAGGTCGGTGAACTGATCGCAAAGGCCAACACCTTTGCCAAGCGTTTTCCTGACGCGCAGTACTGGCCCGACCGGCATTGGGACACGGTGCTGAACATCGCCGAACCGTCGCAACGCGTGGCCTTTTACGACCAGTTGTGGGAACGCAGCGCCTGGTTCTACGAAGCGGTGACCAACACCAAAGGCATGGTCTCCAAAACACCGGGCCTCGGCCAGACCTACCTCGGCGCCTACACCGACGCCAAGGGTGACTGGCTCGACGGCGGCAAGACCTATCTCCTGCACGTCGACGCCAACCCGCCGGCCAAGCAGTTCTGGTCGATGACCGTGTACGACATCGACAGCCGTTGCCTGATCGACAACCCGCAGCGCAAGGCCGATCTGTCCTCGCGTCAGGACTTGAAAAAGAACGCCGACGGCTCGGTGGACCTGTACTTCGGCCCGACCGCACCCAAAGGCTTCGAGAGCAACTGGGTGCAAACGATACCCGGCAAGCACTGGTTCAGCTATTTCCGCCTGTACGCGCCGACCGAAGCCTATTTCGACAAGAGTTGGAAACTCGATGACATCACTGTCGTGCAATGAATAAGGACGCCGCATGAACACACGCAATCTATGGCTGACCGCTCTGACCCTCGCCCTGAGCAGCAGCGCCTGGGCCGATTTCAGCGCCAGCCCCGAAGAAGCCCGAGGCATCGCCAAGGACGCCTATCTTTATGGCTTCCCGGTAGTAGAAATGTACAAGACCCTGTACACCCAGGCCGTGGACAGCAAGAGTCCGAACTTCAAGGCACCGTTCAACCAGATCGGCAACACCGCCAAGGCCTTCACCGCCAAAGACACCGCGTTCGTCACGCCGAACGCCGACACGCCCTACTCGTTCGTCTGGATGGACCTGCGCAGCGAGCCGTTGATCCTGACCTTGCCGCCGATCGAAGAACACCGTTACTACTCGGTGCAACTGATCGACGCCTATACGCAGAACTTCGCTTACCTGGGCACCCGCAGTACCGGTAATAACGGTGGCCATTTCATGATCGCCGGGCCTGACTGGCAGGGTCAGCAACCGATCAACATCGACCGGCTGCTGCGCAGCGAAAGCAATATCGCCTACGCGCTGTACCGCACGCAGCTGTTCGACGAAAAAGATCTGGGCAAGGTCAAGCAGATCCAGAAAGGCTACAAGGTCGAGCCGCTGAGCCACTACGTGAAACAAAAAGCCCCGGCGCCGGCACCGAAAGTCAGTTGGCCGAAACCGACGCCGACCATGAGCGAAACCCCGGAGCAGTTTCGCTACCTGAACTTCATGCTCGCCTTCACCCCGCCGCAGGACGTCGAAAAAGACCTGCTCGCACGCTTCGCCAAGATCGGCATCGGTGCCGGTCAGACCTTCGACCTGAAACAGCTCAGCGCCGAGCAACGCAAGGCCCTCGAAGATGGCATCAGCGACGCCAAGGCTGAATTTGCCGCATTCAAGAAAGACAAGGTCGACACGCACGAAATCAGCAGCGGTGACCTGTTCGGCACCCGCGATCACCTCAAGGGCAATTATCTGTATCGCTACGCCGGCGCCAACATGGGCATT
The DNA here is from genome assembly GCF_044742995.1 of Pseudomonas sp. NPDC087803. Classification (NCBI taxonomy): domain Bacteria; kingdom Pseudomonadati; phylum Pseudomonadota; class Gammaproteobacteria; order Pseudomonadales; family Pseudomonadaceae; genus Pseudomonas; species Pseudomonas sp. NPDC087803. The sequence goes on along the minus strand of NZ_JBIUVO010000002.1, from coordinate 117,286 downwards.
TTCGGCAACTCTGCCGAAGAGGCGAACTACATCGGTTATTTCGTCGACAAGGACGGCCAACCGGTCGACGCGGCGAAACATGACTACACCTTGCATTTCGACAAGGGTGCCCTGCCCCCGGCGGACGCCTTCTGGTCGCTGACCATGTATGACGGCAAGAGCAAATTGCTGGTGGCCAACCCGCTTGGTCGCTACCTGATCAACTCGCGGATGCTGCCGGATCTCAAGCTCGATGGCGACGGCGGCCTGACCCTCTATGTGCAGCACAACAATCCCGGCAAGGACAAGCAGGCCAACTGGTTGCCGGCTCCGAACGGGCCGTTCTACGGCGTGTTGCGCCTGTACCTGCCGAAACCGCAAGTGGCCAGCGGCGAGTGGAAGATGCCACTGCTCACCCCGGTCGACTCAAAACAATAAACGGAGCCAGTGATGGTCAAGCCTTACGTTGTGCGTCCGCTGCTGGCGCTGTGCATGATCGGCAGTACTCAACTCTATGCGGCCGAAGGTGGAGTCGGCCGGCCGATCACCGGGCAGCAGGTGTACTCCAACGCGGGGATCATTCCGCCGGAGCCGGGCTGGGTCGTCTCGGTCACCAGCATCTGGTACGACGGCTCGCTCAAGGGCAGTCGCGGCGCGCCGATTTCCGGTGAGGTCAGTGCCGGGATCGACATGAAAGTCTCCTACACCATAACCAACCTGACCCACATCTGGGACACCGGCAAAGGCCCATGGAACTTCGCCTCGGCAATAGGCGTTCCAGTGCAGTACACCGACATTGACGCGGCCATCACCGGCCCGCGCGGACGCACCCTCGGCACCAGCGATTCCGGGACTCAGTTTGCCGATGCGCTGGTCACGCCGATTGCCGCCGGCTACCACTTCGACGAGTTGAACCACATCGCGTTCTCCCTGCCGATCTACGTGCCGACCGGCGCCTACAACGACAATCGCCTGGCCAACCCGGGGCAGAACAACTACACGTTCATGCCCACCGTGGCCTTCACCCATCTGGACGGCAAGGGGGGCGAATTCACCCTGTCCAGTGGCCTGGAGTTCTACACCGAAAACACCGCCACCGATTACCGCAACGGCAACATTTTCACCCTCGATGCCTTGTGGACTCATGGCTTCGGCAGTGGCTGGAGCGCAGGTCTCGCGGCCGGCTATATCCAACAGGTCACCGACGACAAGGGGCAGACCGCCGACAGCCTCAATGGCTTCCGTGGACGTTCGGTCGGCGCCGGGCCGGTGATCGCCTGGGCCGGCAAATTCGCCGATGCCCAAGCCAACATCAGTGCGCGCTGGGTGCCGGAGTTCGACACCAAGAACCGCCCTGAAGGCAACGGCATTGCCGTCAACATGACCCTGGCGTTTTTCTAGAAGGAGCCAGGGATGGCTGATTGGCAGGCTGGGAACAGAGGTGCGGCCTTCGCGAGCAAGCCCGCTCCCACATTGGCTTTTCAACACACACAGATTCCCTGTGGGAGCGGGCTTGCTCGCGAAGAGGCCCGCTCAGCCACCACAACCCTGAATGCCTTGGTCAACAGTAGCTTGGCATGCGGCCTGCTTTTCAGCGGCCTGGCCTATGCAGCGGGAGATTTGCCGACCCTTGGCAAAGCACCGCCGGCAACCGTCCGGAAGGGCGACCCCGAAACCTGCCAGCGCCTGCAACAAGACTTCGACATCGACCTGAAAAAAGTCGTCGCCGCCGGGTGCGATCCCTCCACCGAACAGATCGCCAAACTGATGGACAACCCGGTCGGCAACCTGGTGCTGCTGTTCAATCAGTACGACTACACCGCACTCAAGGGCCCGCACAGCAACGGCACGCGGATGCTCGGCAAGTACAGCTTCATGCCGACCTTCCCGATCTCCATCGGCGAAGACTGGAACCTGATCAACCGCCTGCCGGTGAGCTACGTCAGCGCCCCGGTCAACCGCAAGGCCGGCAACCTGATCGGCATGGGACCGAACGAATTGCTGCACGATCGCGGCGATTTCGCTTCGGTGATCCAGGATCCGTTCGACCGTACCAGCGGTTTCGGTGACCTGGCCTACGTCGGCGTGTTCTCGCCCAAGGAGCCGATCCGCTTCGATGGCGGCGGCAAAATGGTCTGGGGACTCGGTCCGACGGCGATGTTTCCCACCGCCGAACACGACGTGCTCGGCACCGGCAAATATTCCCTCGGCCCGGCGTTTGTCGCGGCGTATCTGGGCCCCGACTGGACCCTCGGGGTGTTCCCGCAGCACTGGTGGTCGGTGGCCGGTGACAGCAAGCGCAAGGACGTCAGCCTGACCAACGTGCAGTACTTCATCCAGCGGGCGCTTCCGGGGCCAGAGCAATGGCGGATCGGCATGACCCCCAACATCACGGTGAACTGGAAGGCCGAAGGCGGCAACAAAGTCACCTTCCCCATCGGCCTCGGCGCCGGGCGGATCTTCAACTTCGGCAAATTGCCGGTGCGCATTTCCGGGGAAATCCAGTACTCGGCGATTCACCCTGACGACCTGATCAGTAGCCGCTGGAATTTCCGGCTGTCGTTCATCCCGGTCATTCCGACGTTCATGTTTTGAGAAGGAAGCACAAGCCATGACAGCACTCACCGACCTCAATGCCCTGCAAGCCAGCATCGCTGAAGCCGTGCTCGGTCAGGATCAGGTCATTCGGCAGATCCTCCTCGGTCTGCTGGCCAACGGGCATTTGCTGCTGGAAAGTCTGCCGGGGCTGGCCAAGACGCGCACGGTCAAGGCGCTGGCCACACACCTGGACGCGAAGATGAGCCGCATCCAGTTCACCCCCGACCTGCTGCCCTCGGACATCACCGGTGCCGAAGTGCTGCATCAGGTCGCCGGGCAAAACGAGATCCGCTTCCAGCAAGGCCCGCTGTTCGGCAATCTGATCCTCGCCGACGAGATCAACCGCGCCCCGGCCAAGGTCCAGGCGGCGCTGCTGGAAGCCATGGAAGAACGGCAGATTACCGTGGCCGGCACCCGTCACGTGCTGCCGGAGCTGTTCATTGTGGTCGCCACACAGAACCCGATCGAACAGGAAGGCACCTATCCGCTGCCGGAAGCGCAGATGGACCGGTTCCTGATGAAGGTATTGCTGGATTACCCCAGTGCCGACAACGAAAGCCAGGTGCTGCGCCTGTTGCGCGCCGAAGAGTTTGCCCAGGGTGCGAACACCGCGCCGAGCAAGGGCTTCAGCCTGTCACAGGCAGTGATCTTCGCCGCGCGCAAGGAGGTCAGCGCGGTGCATGTGTCGCCGGCCATCGACCGCTACCTGATCGACCTGATCAACGCCACTCGCCACCCGGCCGATTACGACGCAGACCTCGGACGCTGGATCAGCAACGGCGCCAGCCCCCGTGGCGGCATCGGTCTGGACCGTTGCGCCCGTGCCGATGCGTGGTTGCAGGGCCAGGATTTCGTCTCGCCGGACAACGTGCGCGCCGTGGTCCATCCGGTGCTGCGTCATCGTCTGCAATTGAGCTACGACGCGGTGGCGGATGGCGTGACTGCCGATCAGGTGCTCGACCGTTTGCTGGATAAAGTGGCGATTCCGGCATGAACACGGAGGGTCTGGTCTACGTGTCTCTGGCGCAATTGATGGCGCTGGAGTTCAAGGCCCGTGACCTGAGTTTTCTGGCGCGCCAGCCCCACGGCAGCATCCTCGCCGGCAACCATGCCTCGCGCCTGCGTGGCCGTGGCTTGAACTTCGATGAGTTGCGCCGCTACCAGCCGGGTGATGATTTGCGCCAACTCGACTGGCGCGCCTCGTTGCGCACCGGCAAACCGGTGGTGCGCACCTTCACCGAAGAACGCGACCGCCCGGCGCTGATCGTGGTCGATCAGCGCATGTCGATGTTCTTCGGCTCGCAACGCAGTTTCAAATCCGCCCTCGCCGCCGAGCTTGCGGCGCTGGCCGCGTGGATGGTGTTCAACGCCGGTGACCGGGTCGGTGGACTGGTATTCAACGATCAGCGCATCGACTGCATCGCACCGTTGCGCAGCCGCAAGCGGGTCGAGGCTCTGCTCAGCCGCGTGGCGCAACAGAATCAGGCGCTGAACGCAGCCAACCCCGACGCCGAGGACGAGGATCAACTGGACAAGGCGTTGCAGCGCTGCCTCGCACTGGCCGGGCATGACCATTTGATCTGCATCGTCAGCGACTTCGCTGGCGCCGGTGAACGTACGTTGCAGTTGATGCGGCAACTGCGCGCGCACAACGACGTGATCGCCCTGCAAGTCTACGATCCACTGGCCCTGAAACTGCCGAGCGATGGCCGACTGCTGATCACCCAAGGCCAACTGCAGGTGGAACTGGCTGTCGAGAAACGCAGCGTGCACCAGCCATTGGGCGACTATCTCGGTGGCCGGCTCAAGGACGTCGCCACCCTGCTGCGCCGCAGTCAGGTGCCGTTGATGATGTTCAGCACCGCCGAAGAGGCCCACGCGCAATTGCGTGCCGAACTTGGCAAATCTGCCGGCCCACAGCGATGAAGCCGAATATCCCCGATATCAGCCAGCTCAAGGAGCTGAGCCTGCCGGCGCCGGTCAGTTATGCGCCACAGACCTGGGGTTGGTGGCTGTTGCTCGTGCTATTGGTTGTGTTGGCGTTGATTGTTGGCGTGCGCCGTTTTCGGCAATGGCGTAGAGATCAGTATCGGCGTGAAGCGCTGGTGCGATTGGCGCAGTTGCGTGGGCGCAGTGATGACCTCAATGCCCTGCGCGAGCTGCCCGAACTGCTCAAACGCGTGGCCCTTTCGATGCCGACCCAAGCCCGGAATTGGAACACAACCCCTGTGGGAGCGGGCTTGCTCGCGAAGGCGTCGGCACATCCAACATTGATGGCGCCTGACACAGCGCTTTCGCGAGCAAGCCCGCTCCCACAGGGGCCGGCGGCGCTGGGGAGAGATGAGTGGCAAGCCTTTCTGCAGCAGCACTGCAAAACCAGTCTGCCCTATGACTTCAGCGCACAACTCGCGCAACTCGCCTACGCCCCCGATGCCACCCTGCGCGCCCTCCCCGCCGATCAGCGCCAGGCGCTGTTCGACACCTGCCAATACTGGGTGGAGCGTCATCATGTGGCAGCTTGATTACCCGTGGCTGTTGCTCCTGCTGCCGCTGCCGTGGCTGGCCTACCGTTACCTGCCGGCGTATCAGGAAGCGCGCAGCGCCGTGCGCGTGCCGTTTTTCGGCGCCATGAGCCGCGCGGTCGGTGAGGCACCGAGCCGGGTCGGCAATCGTCAGAACCACTGGCAACTGCTGCTGAACCTGCTGGTCTGGGCGCTTATTCTGCTCGCCGCCGCGCGCCCGGTGTTCGTCGAAAAACCCATCGAACGCCAACAGCCTGTGCGCGACCTGATGCTCGCCATCGACATCTCGCAGTCGATGGAAACCGAAGACTTCACCAACGCCAGCGGCCAGAAAATCAATCGTCTGGCCGCCGTCAAACAAGTGGTGCAAGGCTTCATCGACAAGCGCAAGGACGACCGCATCGGTCTGATCGTATTCGGCAGCGGTGCCTATCCGCAGGCGCCGCTGACCCTCGATCACGCCAGCCTTGCGCTGTTGCTGGCCGACACCGGCATCGGCATGGCCGGGCCGAACACCGCCATCGGCGATGCCATCGGTTTGAGCCTGAAGTTGCTCGACCAGGCCCACGAACAACAAAAGGTGCTGATCCTGCTCACCGACGGCAACGACACCAGCAGCGCGATCACTCCCGATCACGCCGCTGAAATGGCCGCCAACAAGGGCGTGGTGATTCACACCATCGGCATTGGCGACCCGACCGCCTCAGGCGAAGCTCAGGTCAATCTGCACGGGCTGCAACAAATCGCCCAGACCACCGGCGGGCAGTTCTTTCGCGCCGAAGACCGCACGGCGCTGGATCAGGTCTACAGCACCCTCGACCGCCTCACCCCGCATCAAGTGCAGACTTTCAGCCATCAGCCGCAGCGCGAGCTGTTCTACTGGCCGCTGGGCACCGCACTGGCGCTGTTGGCGTTGTATCACCTCGGTGCCCTGCTGCGCCCGCGCCTGACGCTTGCGCGCCAGCGGCAGGAGGCCTGAGATGCAGATCAATTTCAGTGACCTGCATTTTCTGCGCCCGCTGTGGCTGCTGCTCGCGCTGTTCGCCGCGCTGCTGCCGCTGCTCTGGCGGCGCAGCCGCGACCTGCAGCGCCGGCTGCGCAGCAACATCGCCGAACACTTGCTGCCGCACCTGCTGGTCACCCCGCAGGATCACCAGCGTCTGCGTCCGGTGCATTGGCTGTGCGCGGTGTTGGTACTCGGCGCCATCGCCGCCGCCGGGCCGACCTGGGAGCAGGATCGCCCGGACTTTCTGCAGAACCGCGCGCCGCTGATCGTCGCCGTGGACCTGTCGCCGTCGATGGACGCCAGCGACGTAGCACCGACGCGCCTGGAAGCGGTCAAATACAAACTGCACGAGCTGATCCAGCGTCGCGCCGGCGCGCGCACCGCGCTGATCGCCTATGCCGGCAGCGCGCACCTGGTGTTGCCGCCGACCGACGATCCGGCGTTGCTCGACACCTTCATTCAGGCGCTGGGCAGCGGACTGATCGACAAACCGGGCAAGGACGTTGGCGCAGTGATCGAACAGGCCAGACGCCTGCTCAGTGCCGAGCAAACGCCGGGCAGCCTGCTGCTGATCACCGACGGCGCTGACACTGCGCAACTCGATGGCCTCGACCAGCGCCTGAAAGGCAGCCAATTGCAGGTGCTGGTACTGGCGGTCGGCAACGAGGATGGCGGGGTGATTCAGGGCGCCAACGGCCAGCCGGCAGTCGACAGCAACGGGCGCCCGCTGCTCGGCCGTTTCGATCCGGCGGCACTCAAGCAATTGGCCGCCGCTGTCGACGCGCCGCTGGGCAGTCTCACCCTCGACGACGATGATCTGGCCTGGATCGAATTGCACGCCCAGCAACACTTCCAGACTGCCAGCGCCGAACAGCAGCAATTGCACTGGAAAGATGCCGGTTACTGGCTGTGCTGGCCTCTTCTATTGTTGGCGCTGTTCGGTGTACGCAAGGGCTGCAGCGTCAACTGGCTGCCGGCGCTGCTGTTGGCGGCAGGCCTTGGCTGGCCGGCCGCACCGGCACAGGCCGGTGCACTGACCGACGCGTTTTTCACCCGCGATCAGCAAGGACGCTGGGCTGTCGAACATGAGCATTGGCCGCAAGCGGCGGCGCTGTTTGTCGATCCGTACTGGAAAGGCGTGGCGGCCTATCACGCAGCGGACTACGACCTCGCACTGGCGACCTTTGCCCGATTGGACACGGCGCAAGCGTGGTTCTACCTGGGCAATATTTACGTGCGGCGCTTCAAGTTCGATCAGGCGATTGCCGCTTATAACCAGGCTTTGCAGCGGCAACCGCAGTTTCCTGAAGCCACGGCCAATCTGGCGCTGGCGCAAGCCTTGCTCAAGGACACCGACAGCGCCGAAAAGAACGCCCCCGAAATCAAACCGGACGAAGTGAAATTCGACAAGGCACCGGGCAAGGGCCAGAGCAAAAAGGTCGAGAGCGAACAGGCAGCGTCCGATGCGTTGTGGTTACAAAACCTGACCACCTCGCCGGCGAAGTTTCTCAAGCAGAAGTTCAGTTTGCAGGATCAATCGGGGGCCAGACCATGAACCGGGTTGCGGCCATCGCGAGCAGGCTCACTCCTACAGGGGATTTGTGTGCGCCGAAAATCTTCTGTAGGAGTGAGCCTGCTCGCGATGGCGCCCGCCTGATCACCGCAACCCTGCTGACCCTGCTTACCAGTTGCCTGTTCACAATCCACGCCTCTGCCGCCGAACCCCAACTCAAGATCCAGGCCCACCTGCAACCCGCCGAAGGCGCGATGGTCGGCGGCCTGCTCGAACTGCAAGTCGACGTGCTCACCGACACCTGGTTCACCAGCGCCGCCACCCTGCCCGAGCTGAAACTCGACGGCGCGCTGGTAACGCCGCCCGACGGCCAGGCCCAACACCTGAATCAGACCATCGACGGGCAGTCCTTCAGCGGCCTGCGCTACAGCTACCTCATCACCCCGAATGTCGCGCGCAGCTTCAACATTCCGCCGTTGACGGTCAGTGCGACACCGGGTCAGGCCACCACAGCACTCAGCGCACAGAGCCAGCCCCTGCAGTTCAGCGCCACCCAGCCTCCGGGGTTCAACCCCGGGGAAACGCCGCTGGTGGCCAGCGGTCTGCGCTTCAGCCAACGCCTGATCAACTCGGCAACCCCGTTGAAAACCGGCGACAGCATCACCCGCCAACTGACTCTGCAGGCCGATGGCGCATTGGCCATGGCCCTGCCGGTTCCGCCATTCGCTGCTGTAACCGGCCTGAGCCAGTATGTGAAGACGCCGCAAGTCACCCGCCTCGATGACGGTCGCGGCAATGTTCTCGGGGGGCAGCGGATCGACACCGTCAGCTACCGCATCGACACGGCTGGCACCTATACCCTGCCTGCCATCGCGGTGAAATGGTGGGATGTCACCACCCGCCAGACCCGCACCGCGCAGGTGCCGGCCGTGACCTTCGAGGCCGTGGCCAACAGCGCCTACAAACCGGTGTTTTCGATCAGCGAAGATCTCCAGCAGCTCGGCCGTAACAACCAGCACATTTCCACGCGCTGGCTGCTGTGGCTGGCGTTGCTCGCCGTGTGCATTGGCGTCGGTTATTGGCTGCGGCCGGCCCTGTTGCGCACCCGGCGCCAATGGCAGGCGCGCAAGCACGCGCGGCAGTTGGCCTGGGAGCAATCGGCCGACTTCGCCTGGCAGCAGATCAACCCGCAATTGCAGGCTCGACCGGCACAATTGAGCGCGCTGTATCTGTGGCTGCGCCGCAGTCGGCGGGGGCTGCGACTGGTGAATGCCGGTCCACGCCTGCAAGGACTGTTGCGCGGTCTTTATGGTCGTCAGCCCGCGGCCCAAGAAACCCTCGTTCAACTGCGCCAATCGTTGACTACGCTTCACCGTCAGGCCGAACAACAGCAGGCGAAACCGCCTGCGGCCCTGCGCCCGCTCAACCCCGTTGATGAAAAGGAATGCCCATGACCCACCTGCCGCCGCGGCGCCAACGTCTCAGCCTTGCGCTGCTGTTCGCGCTGGCAATGCCACTGCTAGCCCAGGCCAGCGAACCCCTGCCGTCATGGAATGACGGCCCGGCGAAACACAACATCATCGCGTTCGTGCAGGCGGTCACTGACCAGAACAGCAAGGACTTCGTCAAACCCGCCGAGCGCATCGCCGTATTCGATAACGACGGCACCCTGTGGAGCGAGCAGCCGATGTATTTCGAGCTGCTGTTCGCCCTCGACGAGGTCAAGCGCAATGCGCCGCAGCACCCGGAATGGAAAACCACCCAGCCCTTCAAAGCGGTGCTGGAAAACGACCACAAGGCACTGGCCGCTGCCGGCATGGACGGCATCATCAAGATCTTCGGTGCCACCCACACCGGCATGACCACCGAGGCTTTCGACGACTACGCCAAAACCTGGCTGAGTCAGGCGCGGCATCCGAAAACCGGCAAACCCTACACCGAAATGATCTTCCAGCCGATGCTGGAAATGCTCGACTACCTGCGCAGTCAGGACTTCAAGACCTACATCGTTTCCGGCGGCGACACCGCGTTCATGCGCGCCTTCGCCGAGAAGGTCTACGGTATTCCGCCGGAACAGGTGATCGGCACCACATTCGTCACCGCGTTCCAGTTCAAGGACGGCCAGGCCTCGATCCTGCGCACGGCGAAACTGGCGCACAACGATGATGGCCCAGGCAAACCGGAGAGCATTGATGCGGTGATCGGCAAACGACCGATCCTCGCGTTCGGCAACTCCGACGGCGACCTGCAAATGCTGCAGTGGACCGCCGCAGGCACCGGCAAGCGCTTCATGGGGCTGGTGCATCACACCGACGCCAGGCGCGAGTGGGCCTATGACCGCAAATCCGATATCGGGCGGCTCGACAAAGCTCTCGACGAAGCGAATTCCCGTGGCTGGACCGTGGTGGACATGGCGACCGAATGGCGCCGGATCTACCCGTTCGATCCACCGGCAACCGAGCAGGTGCAATAAGAAAAAGCGTGACGCAGGACCGCAGTAAACGTAAGTCGCAGCAAGCGACACCCCCGCGCAAAAGGAGCAAGTCAGATGACTCGCATACGCAAGTGGCTACCGAAACTCGCCCTGGTGGCAACCTCGGTGATGGCGCTGTCGGCAACTGCCACAGCGGCTGAGAAACCCAACATTCTGGTGATCTTCGGAGACGATATCGGCCAGACCAACATCAGCGCCTATTCCATGGGCGTGGTGGGCTACAAGACCCCGAACATCGACCGGATTGCCAAAGAAGGCATGATGTTCACCGACTATTACGCGGAGAACAGCTGCACCGCCGGGCGATCCTCATTCATCACCGGGCAGACGCCTCTGCGTACGGGGCTGTCGAAAGTCGGCATTCCAGGGGCACCGGTCGGCCTGCAAAAACGCGACATCACCATCGCCCAGGCGCTCAAGGGCCTGGGCTATGCCACCGGGCAATTCGGCAAGAACCACCTCGGTGACCGCGATGAATACCTGCCGACCAACCATGGTTTCGACGAGTTCTTCGGCAACCTGTATCACCTCAACGCCGAAGAAGAGCCGGAGCGTCCGTACTGGCCGAAAGACGATGCCGAATTCGTCAAGGCCAACACCCCGCGCGGGGTGATCCACAGCTTCGCCGACGGCAAGATCGAAGACACCGGTGCCTTGACCACCAAGCGCATGGAAACCATCGACGACGAAACCACCGCCGCCGCACAAGCGTTCATCGAGAAACAGGCCAAGGCCGACAAGCCGTTCTTCGTCTGGATGAACACCACCCGCATGCACGTGTTCACCCATGTGCGTGATTCGATGAAGGGCCAGAGCGGCATGCCCGGCAACGAGTATGCGGACGGTATGCTCGAGCACGACGCCGACGTCGGCAAACTGCTGAAGACCATCGACGACCTGAAAATCGCCGACAACACCATCGTCGTCTACACCACCGACAACGGGCCGAACCAGTTCTCCTGGCCGGACGCGGCGACCACACCGTTCCGCAACGAGAAGAACTCCAACTGGGAAGGTGCGTACCGGGTGCCGGCGATTGTCCGCTGGCCGGGCAAGATCAAGGCCGGCGAAGTCTCCAACGAGATGTTCTCGGGCATGGACTGGTTCCCGACCCTGCTTGCCGCCGCCGGTGACGCCGACGTCAAAGACAAACTGCTCAAGGGCTGGGCGCCGACTTCCGGCGGTACCAGTTTCAAGGTGCACCTGGACGGCTACAACCAACTGCCGTACCTGACCGGCCAGCAGCCCAAAGGCGAGCGCAAAGAGTTCTACTACTTCAACGACGACGGCATGCTGGTCTCGATGCGCTTCGACAATTGGAAAGTGGTGTTCTGCGAACAGCGCCAGCCGGGTGGTTTCCGGGTCTGGAGCGAACCGTTCGTGTGCCTGCGCGTGCCGAAGATCCTCAACCTGCGGATGGACCCGTATGAGCGGGCGGACGTGGTGTCAGACCAGTTCTATGACTGGAACACCAAGAACGTCTATCTGGCAGGTGTCGCGGTGACCAAGTCGGCGCAGTTCCTGCAGACCTTCATCGAGTACCCGCCAAGCCAGAAACCGGCCAGCTTCAGCATCGACCAGATCCGTGCTGCGGTGGACGCGAAAATCGCTGAAAAAATCAAAGCGGCTCCGGCTGCACAGTAAGACCGTTGAACTGCCGCCCGCCCTCAGCGGCGGGCGGCGCTGTTTTTCACCTGAGACCGCGTCGGCCCCAATCGCTGGCAAGCCAGCTCCCACAGGTATTTCTGTCGACCACAACATGAGTGTTCACTGAAAATCCCTGTGGGAGCTGGCTTGCCAGCGATGAGGCCCGCACCGTCAAAGATATTGTGTGATTTGAACAAGGTCCCCCGCATGTCCTCACGTATCGCCAGCAAGCCGTCGGCCATACCCACCGCGCAAGCCGCCACCCCGGCGCTGCTGATCCCCGCCCTGCTGCTGTGCATCTCCGGCGCCGCCGCGTTGGTGTATCAGGTGCTGTGGATCAAGCAGTTGTCGCTGGTGGTCGGCGTCGAGGTCTATGCCATCACCACCGGCATCAGCGCATTTTTCGCCGGGCTGGCCATCGGTGGCTGGCTGTTCGGACGTTGGGCCGATCGCGTGCAGCAGCCAGTGTTGCTCTACGCCGGGCTGGAAGTGCTGGTGGCGATTCTTGGGGTTGGCGCCACGGTTGGCATGAGCCTGGCGGCCAGCCCGTTTGCCTGGCTGCAAGGTCAGGTCGGCATGCTCGCCTGGTGGTTGCCGTTCGCGCTGGTGGGGATTCCGGCGGTGTTGATGGGCGGCACGCTGCCGGTATTGGTGCGCTCGCTGGCGGCCGATCCGGGCAAGGCCGGCGGTCAGCTGTATGCGGCCAATACTCTGGGCGCGATTGTCGGCACCCTGCTCGCCGCGTTCGTGCTGATCGCCACCCTTGGCGTGCGCGGCAGTGCATTGTTTGCCGCGATGCTCAATCTGCTGGCCGCGGCCGGTGCGCTGTGGTTGCAGCGTCAGCATCCAGCGCCGGTTGTGGCGCCAGTCAAACATCACACCGAGAAGGCCGCGGACCGCACCGCGTTGTGGCTGTACTCCATCGCTGGGGGTGTGGCGCTGGGGTATGAAGTGGTCTGGTCGCAGTCGATCGTGCAATTCATGAGCACCCGCACCTACGCGTTTGCCGTGGTGCTCGCGACGTACCTGACCGGGCTGTTCGTCGGCAGCGCCGTGCTCGCCCGTCGCGTCGAGCGCATTCGTGATCCGTGGGGCGTGTTCGGTCTGTTGATTGCCGGTGCCGGGCTGATCGCGCTGCTGGAAATCGCCCTGCTCGGGCGCTGGCTGGTGTTGGCCCAAAGTCAGGCCGAGAGCTGGCTGCTGGCCCTGGGCGCGAGTGAGCTGGCGGGCATGAGCGCACGGTTTGCGGTGGCGGCGTTGAGCATCGTGTTCGTGCCGACGCTGCTGCTCGGCGCGGCGTTTCCGCTGGCGCTGCGCTTGAGCGTGGGTCATGAGCGGGTCGGTCGCGACGTCGGTGCGGTGGTCGCGTTCAACACGTTGGGCGGGATCGTCGGGGTGATGCTCTGCGGCTTTCTGCTGATCCCGCTGCTGGGACTGGTGCGCACGCTGGGCTTGCTGGCGATCATCGCTGCCGGCATCGGCTACGTGGCCGTGCGCAAGGGTCATCACGTCAAAAAAGGTCGGCGTCAGGCCGTGGTCGCGCTGGGGCTGGTGTCGATCGCGCTCGCCGTGCTGACTCCGATGGACAAACTCGCCAGCCTGCTGCCCGGTGCGCGCAACGGTACGTTGACGTTCTACGAAGAAGGCCGTGGCGGTACCGTGGCGGTGGTCGCTCAGGGTCGCGGGGAAAACACCTTCCACCGCTTGTACATTCAAGGCGTTTCCAACACCGGAGATGCCATGCCATCGCTGCGCTACATGCGCATCCAGGCGCTGCTGCCGCTGCTGATCCACAACGGCGAACCACGTTCGACGCTGGTCATCGGCTTCGGCACCGGGATTACTGCCGGCGCCCTGCTGCGCTATCCGGGGCTGGAACATCGAGTGGTCGCCGAGTTGCTGCCGTCAGTGGTCAAGGCTGCGCCCCTGTTCAAGGGCAACTTCAATGCCGCGAGCGATCCCGGCGTCGATGTGCGTCTGCGCGATGGCCGTCAGGAACTGTTGCGCAGCCCGCAGAGCTACGACCTGATCACCCTCGAACCGCCACCGCCGTCGGCGGCCGGCGTGGTCAATCTGTACTCGCGAGACTTCTATCAGTTGGCCGCCAGTCGCCTTGAGCAACAAGGTATCGTCGCGCAATGGCTGCCGCTGCCGACCCAGAACATCGACGATTCGCGCTCACTGGTGCGCAGCTTCCTTGACGTGTTTCCGTACGCTTCGCTGTGGACCAGCGAGTTCCACGAGATGCTGCTGGTCGGTTCGCTACAACCGATGGAACTGGACGCGGCGAAAATCACCGAGCGCTTCCAGCAGGCCAGCGTTCGCAGCACCTTGCAGGATGTCGGGATTGGCTCGGCGCCCGCGTTGCTCGCAACCTGGGTCACCGACCGCGCAGGCCTTGAGCGCTTCGCCGCAGACGCGTCGGCAGTAACTGACGATCAGCCCCGGATTGAATACGCGCCGTGGGTGCGCAGCAAGGAGATAACCAAAGTGCTGCCGGCGCTATTGGACCTGTATGTGCCGCCGCCACTGGTCAATGCCGATGCCGGGTTCAATGAACGAATGGAAGCGCACCGCCAGCGCCTGATGCAGTTCTATCGCGCCAGCCTGCATGCCTATGACGGCGATCGGGATGCTTGGGGGCGGGATATGCGTGAAGTGATGCGTTGGGATGGCGGCAACCCGTACTTCCGTTGGTTTACCGGGCAGTAATGCTGCCCTTTGTAGGAGCTGCCGCAGGCTGCGATCTCTTGATCTTGATGTTTAAAACAAAATCAAAAGATCGCAGCCTTCGGCAGCTCCTACAGGGACCCGGGGTTATTTGCTGGACTTGAGCTTCAGATACATCTGATGCATGTCATTCGCCCAGCCATCAATCACCGGTTTGACGTCGGTGGCCTTCATCGCCTGCGTGTCATTTTCCAATGGTTTGCCGGTGCCTTTGCGCACCACTTGCGCCACGACCTTGTTGCTGCCGCCGTCGAGGAACACGGCTTCGGTGGCCAGGGTGGTTTCCTGATCGCGGATACCGCTGGCGGTGCTGACCGCTGCCGCCACCAGCGCCACCGGGATCACTTCATACGCGTGCAGGCCTTCGGTCTTGCTGCTCACGGCGGTGATCGCCGCCCGCACCACAATCACTCCCGGGCCGGGGCCGTTGGCCAACGGCAGATCCTTGCTGATTTCACGCTTGAGCGCCTGATCGTAGTAAGCGGTGATGCCGTTGAGGGTCTGTTGGGAAATCTTCGCGGTCGGTTGTGGCTTTGGATAGAGCTGGGTCGGTTCGACGTACACGCTGGTGAACTTGCTGATATCGACCTTCGGATCAATCCAGCGCATCACTTCTGCACCGGAAGGCGATTTGGCCTCCCTGAGTTGGCTGTAGTCCTTGAGAAAGCCGGAATACTCATCGGGAGCGACGGTTTTGCTGGAGCAACCCACCACGCCAAGGGTGGCGATACAGAGGGTGCCCATCATTACTGCTAGCTTCATGCTGTAACTCCTGTCAGAAGGCCTGAATCTATTGCGTAGGGAGGAGTTACAGGTATAGCTAAAACCCCGGCGATTGCGATTGAAAAATCACAAAATTCACACAGCACCGGGCACTGCTTCACAACCGTCAATTGACAGATGCCGGGCATCCGGCAAAGCTGCATCGAGCTTGAACGCACGCCAGCAGGCAAATGCACCTGGACCATGGAAGTCGTAATGCCCAAGCATAAAAATAAAGCCGTACAGCCTGATCCTGATTCGTCCCGACCGACCCTTTCACGTTACTTGTTTCCCGTCACTATCGGCGTGCTGCTGGCCGCTGTGGCGGGCATCGGCTGGTTTCTGTTCAGCCCCGCGCCCGCACCGTCCAAGGCTCCGCCGATCAGTGCGGCGACACCCGTGATCGCCAAGCCACAACCGGTGGCGCAGAAGCCCGCAACCATGGTCGATGAGCAACAATGCCAGGGCTGCCACACTGAGCAGGTCAAGGACTGGCAAGGCTCGCATCACCAATTGGCGATGCAGGCAGCCAATGGCGAAACCCTGCTCGGCGACTTCAACAACATCACCTTCAAGGCCGAGAACGAGACCACCCGTTTCTCGCGCAAGGGCGACGAATTCTGGGTCAATACCCCGGGTATCGACGGCAAGAACGCCGACTTCAAAGTCGCCTACACCTTCGGCATCGCACCGTTGCAGCAATACCTGATCGAGGTCGGTGAAGGTCGTTTGCAGGCGCTCGGCGTGGCCTGGGATACCGAGAAACATCGCTGGTTTCACCTCTACCCCGGCCAGGGCGTGAACTTCAAGAATCCGCTGCACTGGAGCAAGCCCAGCCAGAACGCCAACTTCATGTGCGTCGAGTGCCACACCACCGGTTTCAAGCGCAACTTCGATGCAGCCAGCAACACGTTCAACAGCCAATGGAACAGCCTCGGCATCGGCTGTCAGGCCTGCCACGGTCCGGCGTCGAATCACCTGGAATGGGCGCAGAAAAAAGACGACCTGATCCACAAGGGTTTCGCTGTCGACCTCAAGGACAAGAACGCCACCGTTGAAATCGAAACCTGTGCCCGTTGCCATGCACGCCGGGCGCCGCTGGGCGATGGCTACACCGTCGGCAAACGGCTGATGGACGATTATCTGCCGAGCACCCTGACCCGCGAACTGTATGCACTGGACGGCAAGATCAAGGATGAAGTGTTCGAGCACGGCTCGTTCCTGCAAAGCAAGATGTTCGACAAGGGTGTGCGTTGCAGCAATTGCCACAATCCACACAGCACCGAACTGAAGGCGCCGGGCAACGCCGTGTGCCTGCAATGCCACAACACGGCGGGCAAGACGTCGGTCACCGGCGTCGACGGCAAGGGCCTGCAAGCGAAGAACTACGACTCCAGCGAACACACCCGCCATACCATGGGCCAGCCGGGCTCGCAGTGCGTGGATTGCCACATGCCCGGCAAGTTCTACATGGGCAACGACTTCCGCCATGACCACAGCTTCAGCATCCCCAATCCGGAACGCGCGCAGAAACTCGGTACGCCCGACGCGTGCCTGAACTGCCACCAGGGCAAGGCCGGCGACAAGGTCAGCGCGCAGTTCAAGTTGTGGAATGCCTCCGCCTCGACACCGCAGGCACCGCGCTATGACGAGAGCCTGTGGCTGGTCCGCAACGGCCAGCCGGGCGCGGCGGACGCCTTGCATGAGCAGTTGCAGCGCAGCGATCTGCCGGCGATTCAGCGGGCGACGCTGCTCGCCGAACTACCGCTGTACCCGAGCGATCAATCGCTGAAACTGGCGACCCGGGATCTGCAGAATCCGGCGCCGCAGGTTCGTGAAAGTGCAGTCCGGGCAATCAGCGCTTTCCTGCCGCCCGCCGAGCGCGCGTCGTTGCTGACGCCACTGCTTGGCGATCCGGTGAAAGCCGTGCGCATCGTCACGGCGCGGGACCTGCTCAGCGTCGCGCGCAATAACGGCCTCGGCGCGGCTCAGGCCAATTGGGACGCAGCGATTGCCGAGTATGAGGCGGTGCAGAAAAGCCTCGCCGAACGGGCCGAGGCCAACCTGAATCTGGCGATGCTGTATCAGGCCAGCGGCCGCGCTGCCGAGGTCGAAGGGTTGCTGCGCACCGCACTCAAACGCGATCCGGATTTCTACCCGGCGCTGGTGACACTGGTGCAATGGCTGGAGGCCAATGGCCGAGGTCAGGAAGCGCAGAGCCTGCTGGACGACAGCCTCAAGGCGCACCCGGAGGCTGCGTTGTTGCAGCACACCCGTGGCCTGTCATTGATCCGCGCCGGCAAGACTGCAGCAGCGATGAGCGCCCTGCACCAAGCCGCGCGACTGGAACCACAGAACGCGCAGTACGGTTACGTGCTGGCGGTGGCGTTGCACGACAGTGGCAAGGTGACCGAGGCGTGTGATGAGCTGGAGCGCTTGCTCAAGGTGCAACCGGCGAACCGCAATGCGCGACTGTCGCTGATCCAGTACTACCTGGAGAACGGCCAGGAGCCGAAGGCGCAGGTGCTGTTGCAGGGCTGGAAGAAGATGAACATGGGTGATCCGGCGCTGAAGTGACCCTGAATACCTGTGGCGAGGGAGCTTGCTCCCGCTGGGTGGCGCAGCCACCCCAAAAACAGACATTGCGATTTATCTGGCTGACTCATCATGTCTGCTGGGGAGTGCTGCGCACTCCAGCGGGAGCAAGCTCCCTCGCCACAAAATCTGCGCTTACCAGGACGACGTAGCCCCACTCTTCAACGCCATCTCGCGGCGGCTATTGGCGCGCATCGCCTTGATCAGCGACACCGAGCCCACCAGCAGAATCGCTGCACCGAACAGGAAGTCGATGTTGTACAGCTGAAAGTCCTGCACCGGCCCCACCAGCAGCACCCGCACCACGGCAATCGCCACCAGCGTGGCAAGGAAGTCGATCCCCGGCTCGTCGCGATAGAACACGTGCAGCAACGGCAGGCACAGCACCAGCAGGAACAACAGCACCACAACCTTGAACGAGCCTTTGCGCTCGACGCTGAACGCGCATTCATGCGGGCCGTAGGCTTTGTAGTCCTCGTCGCGGATCATCGAGTTTTTCTCGTTGATGTACTCGACGCGGTTGTACTTCTGGATCGGCGTGAAGGTGTTCGACAGGTCCATCAGGGTGGTGATGTTCTTGAAGCGCAGGTCGATGCGCTCGCTGCCCTTGAGGTAATACAGCACCGGTTTGTAGCCGTAGCGATAGGTGTCGAACGGAAAGTCGGTGACCTTGCCCTGGACGCCGATCGGCCGTGGCTCAAGCTCGGCGTAGGCACTTTTGGTCGGCGACGCGAGGTTGCGGCTCAGCGGCTGGACCTTGACCTGTTCGAGGAAGATCGGCGTGACGCCGTACGACCACTGCAACGGTTCCAGGCGCAGACGCAGTTCGTTGCGGCCCAGATCGTAGCGATTGAAGGTGCGTTCGGAAACCACCAGCGAGCCACTGAGCATGAACTCGCCGCGCAGGTTGTTGGTGACGCGCAAGGTCAGTTGATCCTTGCCCAACAGCGCCGCTTCGGTGGACGGCGGCGCGCCGCACCACGCGGTGCTTTCACCAGCGCCGCCCAACTGGCCGTCGCGGTTTTCCTTGAACACATAAAAGTAACTGGCCCACAGCGTCAGCATCAAAAGCAACGCGGTGAGACCGAGGATTTTTTTACCCGCAGTCACAAAACAGACTCCCTTCTTCGTTCCGTCGTCCAGCCGAAAACCCGCTGGCGACGGGGACTCTACCAAAAGGCCAGCATCGACCCAAGGAAAAATCCGGGAATGGTGCGGGATGTAAGGGTTTCCCTTGCATGTCACTGCAAAACACCTGTCATGGCCGCCACACCCGATTGTGGCGAGGGGATTCATCCCCGATGGGCTGCGAAGCGGCCCCAAAATCTGACAGGATCGCATCCTCTTGCGGCTGCTACGCAACCGATCGGGGATAAATCCCCTCGCCACAGGGTCATCCGATTCAGATTCAGGATTCAGCGTCGACGGAACAAGGGCCGCGGCTCGATGACCGAGCGGCCGTACAGCACGCTCATGCCGGCCAAGCCCTTCAGGGCATCCTCGGCCGACTTGTCCTCGCGCACCGCAAAACTGTCGAACCCGCACTGACGCATATGGCTGAGTTGATCGCGCAACACATCGCCAATCGCCCGCAACTCGCCGGTCCAGCCGAACCGGCTGCGCAGCAGATACGCCTGACTGTAGGCGCGACCGTCGCGAAAGCTCGGGAAGTCCAGGGCAATCAGCGGCAGCGAAGCCAGCCACGGCACCACACTTTCGACTTCGTCGTCCGGTCCCAGCCACACCGCGTGGGTCGAGGGCGATTGCAGCCAGTGCGCCAGCGGCAGGATCAGCAGCCCCGCAGGCCTGCCCTGCTCCGGCTCGCGAATCAGCGTCCACGGATCATCCTCGATCATCCGTGCCACACCCTGCTCCAGCCGCAGCAGATTGTTCATGCCGACACCTCCAGCACTTTCGGGTAGACCCGTTCCTTGAACGGCTCCAGGCCAATGCGCGCCACAGTGTCGACAAACAACTCCTCGCTTTCGCGGTAACGCACAAAAGTGCCGATGATCCGTTCGATCACCTGCGGCACTTCGGTGGCGCTGAACGACGGGCCAATGACCTTGCCCAGGGCGCTGTTTTTGCCCTGCGCGCCGCCGAGGGTGATCTGGTACCACTCGCTGCCGTTTTTATCGACGCCGAGAATGCCGATATTGCCGATGTGGTGATGGCCGCAGGCGTTCATGCAGCCGGAGATGTTCAGGCTGATGTCGCCCAGATCGTGCAGGTAATCGAGGTTGTCGAAACGCGCCTGAATCGCCTGGGCGATCGGGATCGACTTGGCGTTGGCCAGCGCGCAGAAGTCGCCACCCGGGCAGGCGATGATGTCGGTCAGCAGGCCGACGTTGGCGCTGCCCAGATTGCGCTCGCAGGCCAGTTGCCAGAGTTGATACAGGTCAGACTTTCGAACATCGGGCAGGACAATGTTCTGCTCATGAGCAATGCGAATCTCGCCGAAACCGAAACGCTCCGACCAATCGGCCACCGCCAGCATTTGCAACCCGGTGACATCACCCGGCGGTGCGCTCAGACCCGGTTTGGTCGACAGCACCACGCTGGTGTAACCGGGTTTCTTGTGCGGCTGCACGTTACGCGCAACCCAGCGGGCGAACGCCGGGCTTTCGGCCAGACGCGTGCCGAAGTCCAAATCGGTGTCGGCCAGGGTGTGATAGATCGGCGGCACGAATGCCCGGGCGACCCGCTCATACTCGGCCTCGGTCAACTGCGCAGGGCCGTCCTTGAGGTGCTGCCACTCCTCTTCGACTTCCTTGGCGAACGCCTCGATGCCCAGCGCCTTGACCAGAATCTTGATCCGCGCCTTGTACTTGTTGTCGCGCCGGCCATGCCGGTTGTAGACCCGCAGTACCGCCTCGACGTAGGACAGCAGATGCTGCCACGGCAAACCTTCGCGGATCTGCAGACCGAGGATCGGCGTGCGCCCCAACCCGCCACCGACGATCACCCGCAGGAGCATTTGCCCGTCGCGCCCCGGGTAAAGATACAGGCCGATGTCATGCATCATGATCGCCGCACGATCCTGCTTCGCCGAGCAGATGGCGATCTTGAACTTGCGTGGCAGGAAGAGGAATTCCGGGTTGATCGTCGACCATTGCCGAAGGATTTCTGCCAGTGGGCGCGGGTCGATCATTTCATCCGCCGCGACCCCGGCGAAGGCTTCGGTGGTGATGTTGCGCACGCAGTTGCCGGAGGTCTGGATCGCATGCATGTTGACCTGCGCCAGGCGCTCGAGGATGTCCGGTACCTGCGCCAGCTCGATCCAGTTGAATTGCAGGTTCTGCCGCGTGGTGAAGTGGCCGTAGCCGCGATCATAATCAGCGGCGATGCTCGCCAGCGTGCGCATTTGTTCGGCACTCAGTGTCCCGTAGGGAATCGCCACCCGCAGCATGTAGGCGTGTTTCTGCATGTACAGGCCGTTTTGCAGGCGCAACGGCAGGAACTCTTCCTCGCTCAACTCTCCGGCCATGAAGCGCTCGACCTGATCGCGAAACTGCGCAACGCGCTCGAACACCAGTGCGCGGTCGTAATCGTCGTATTGATACATGCAGCGGCCACCCCATCAGAATTGTGCGCAATTCCTGTAGGAGTGAGCCTGCTCGCGATTGCGGTGTGTCAGGCAACTGATTTGTTGACTGACACACCGCAATCGCGAGCAGGCTCACTCCTACAGATTTTGCCAGCACTATGGACGAGCAGCGCAGCACGCAACAGATTCACCTGAAACGATAAAAACCGTATCAGGGCGCGGCAGAACGCCGCAGGCAGCACCTGAATCTGATCCGTACAAATGAAAGATTCCTGAGCCTGTTTTGTTTCCGGTGCTGTTCCTACAGTGCAGCTCGTGCCAGACCGGGTGGCCTGGCAAGACTTTGCAACCGTGGAAGAACTGACCATGAGCACAGCAACAATCGGACAGGCTTATAACTACAAGGTCGTCCGCCAATTCGTTATCGCGACGGTTTTCTGGGGTGTCGTCGGCATGGCGATGGGGGTATGGATCGCCTCGCAACTGGTGTGGCCGGACATGAACCTCGACCTGCCCTGGACCACCTTCGGCCGCTTGCGGCCACTGCACACCAGCCTGGTGATTTTCGGTTTCGCCGGCAGCGCGCAATTCGCCGCCAGTTACTACGCGGTGCAGCGCACCTGTCAGGTGCGGCTGTATTCGGACAAGCTTGCGGCCTTCACTTTCTGGGGCTGGCAATCGGTGATCGTGATCATGCTGATCACCCTGCCGCTGGGCTACACCACCACCAAGGAATACGCCGAGATCGAATTCTCCGGCGCAGTGTGGATGGCGGTGGTCTGGGTCGCGTACGCCATCGTGTTTTTCACCACGGTGGTGCAGCGCAAGACCAAACACATCTACGTCGGCAACTGGTTCTTCGGCGCGTTCATTCTGGTGATCGCCATGCTGCACGTGGTCAATCACCTGTCGATCCCGGTGGACTGGTTCAAATCCTATCCGGTGTATTCCGGGGCCACCGACGCCATGGTGCAGTGGTGGTACGGGCACAACGCGGTGGGTTTCTTCCTGACCACCGGGTTCCTCGGGATGATGTATTACTTCGTGCCGAAACAGGTTAATCGCCCGGTGTATTCGTACCGGTTGTCGATCGTGCATTTCTGGGCATTGATCACCCTGTACATCTGGGCCGGTCCGCACCACTTGCACTACACCGCGCTGCCGGACTGGGCGCAGTCGCTGGGCATGGCGATGTCGCTGATCCTGCTGGCACCGAGTTGGGGCGGGATGATCAACGGCATGATGACCTTGTCCGGTGCCTGGCATAAGTTGCGCACCGACCCGATCCTGCGCTTTCTGGTGCTGTCGCTGGCCTTCTACGGCATGTCGACCTTCGAAGGCCCGATGATGGCGATCAAGACCGTCAACGCCCTGTCCCACTACACCGACTGGACCATCGGCCACGTTCACGCCGGGGCACTGGGCTGGGTGGCAATGATCACCTTTGGCGCGACTTATCACATGGTGCCGAAAGTCTTTGGCCGCGAGCAGATGTACAGCACGCCGCTGATCAACCTGCACTTCTGGCTGGCGACCATCGGCACGGTGCTGTACATCGCCTCGATGTGGGTCAACGGCATCACTCAGGGCCTGATGTGGCGGGCGATCAACGAGGACGGCACGCTGACCTATTCCTTCGTCGAGGCGTTGCAGGCCAGTCATCCGGGCTTCATCGTGCGCTTTGCCGGCGGGGTGTTCTTCCTCAGCGGCATGCTGCTGATGGCCTACAACGTCTGGCGCACGGTGCGCGTTGCCGACGTGTCGCTGGCGCGCAGCCAGGCACAGATCGCCTGAGGCAGGGAGCCGAAGAGGATGGATATTTTCTTGAATGTGCTGGGCGTGGTGTTTCTGTGGCTGGCGGTGGAATACTGCCTGCGCCACCAGACGGCGGAAAGCCTCGACGACGCGAGCATGGTGCCGTTTGCCGATGACCCGGAGGTGGCACGGCGGGTCGAGTTGGCCACCGGGAAACCCGTGAAAGCAGTGGCGCCGGAAGAGGCGAAACCGGGCTGGATCAACCTCGATATGTAATCCCCCGTTCCCCTGTAGGAGCTGCCGCAGGCTGCGATCTTTTGATCTTGTTTTTAGAAAATCAAAGTCAAAAGATCGCAGCCTTCGGCAGCTCCTACAGGGGGCTTGGCGGGTCAGCTGCGGTCGCGGGGGATCAGGCTCTGCAACTGCTGCGCCAGAAAGTCCGCATCGAACACAAAGGTGTCCGGATCCTTCAGGCCATTGGTCTTGCGCCACTGCCACTCGCCGCTCGGCAGCCCCACCAGCGAAATGCTCCCGTAGCGCGCCGCCGTCAGGCCCATCACCGCCAGGGAAATCTGCCCGGCGCTGCCCATCACGTCCGGCACGAATTCCACCGGTTTGCCGGCAATCACGATGCTCAGTTTCTCGGTCTTGAAGGTCGAGGTTTCCACCGGTGTGCTCGGGCCGAACGCGACGTATGCCTCGCGACTGACCTCCAGCAGATTCGGTGCCTGCACCGGTTCCAGCCATTGCTGGATCTGGCCGAACAGCTCGGTGATGCGGCTGGCCCACGCCTGTGACTGGGTTTCGAACAGTTGCTTCTTGTGTGCTTCACTCTCGGCATAGTGACGAAGCATTTCGCCCAGTTGTTGTACGTCGTTCATCGGTACGTTCCTCGGGGAGAGCCTGCGATAGTCGATAGTGACAGATCGACGCGCCGGCGTACGTTAAACCTCGAAAGCCGGCACCGAGACACTTGGCAAAAGGATCAACGGTACAGTTGCTTTGTACTGGCATACGCCCGCGAACCGATGGACACTCGGCCCGGGCCCGACTTTTCGCAACGGGCCATCGTTCGAGGAATTTCAATGCGCACTATCGGCCTGATCGGCGGCATGAGCTGGGAGTCCAGCGCTGAATACTATCGTCTCATCAATCAACAGGTCCGCGACCGCCTCGGCCCGCTGCGCTCGGCGCAAATCCTGATGTGCAGCGTCGACTTCGGCCCGGTCGAACAGGCCCAGCACGCCGGGCGCTGGGACGATGCGGCGGCGATTCTGGTGGACGCCGCGCGCAGGCTCGAAGCCGGCGGCGCCGAATGCGTGGTGCTGTGTACCAACACCATGCACAAGGTCGCGGCGCAGATTCAGGCGGCGATCAGCATTCCGTTCCTGCACATTGCCGAACCGGCAGCGCAGGCGGCGTTGGATATTGAGGCGCACACGGTGGGCCTGCTCGGCACGGCTTTTACCATGGAGCAGGATTTTCTCAAGCAGCGTCTGATTGCCCAGGGTTTGACGGTACTGGTGCCGGACGACGCCGAGCGCAAGGAGGTGCACCGGATCATCTACGACGAACTGTGCGTCGGGGTGATCAGCGATGAGTCGCGCCAGATCTATCAACGGGTGATCGAAACGCTGACCGCGCGCGGCGCCCAGGCGATCATCCTCGGCTGCACGGAAATCGGTCTGCTGGTCAAACCCGAACACAGCGCCCTGCCCCTGCTCGACACCACCGAGCTGCATGCGCAGTCGGCGGTGGCGTTCGCCTTGGCCGACTGACTCCACGCTCACACAGGATTTTTTGAGCTTATCGACGACGCAGACGGGCCATGCTCAGGGTGTCGACCCATTGCCCGTCGCGCACGGCGTAGTCACGGAACAGGCCTTCGGTCTCGAAGCCGAACTTGCGATACAGGCTGATGGCCGGCTCGTTGTCGGCGTACACCGAGAGTTCGATCCGGTGCAGGTTCATCCAGTTGTCGGCGATGTCCAGCGCCGCCGCCAGCAGTTTCGACCCGACACCCTTGCCCTGCCATGCCACAGCGACGGCCATGCCGACGCTGCCAGCGTGGGCGCGGCGAATCCGTGAATAGTTTTCCAGCCCGAGATGACCGACCACCGCGCCCTGATGCAGCGCCACCAGCTTGACCATCCGCTCGTTCTCCGCCAGCAGCCGCTGCCGCCAAATGTCGGCGGACTGAAACGGCATCTGCAATACCTGGCGGGTCACGGCCGGATCGTTGTACAGCGCGGTAACGGCCTCGACGTGGGATTCGTTGAAGCGTTCGAGGGTGATGGCGGGGTTGTGGTCGGGCATGGTGGATCCTTCCTGGATCGGTGTGTGGCCAATGACTCTAAACCGCAAACACCGACGCATACAAGCTGTAGGAGCTGCCGAAGGCTGCGATCTTTTGATCTTGCTTCTTAAAATCAAAAGATCGCAGCCTGCGGCAGCTCCTACAGGGGTTGTGGGCAAAGGGGGTTGGCTCAGGTCTGGAACCACTCCTGGCGCTCATTGAAGGTGTGCCGGATCAACTCGACCAGGGTCTGCACTTCGGCGACGCCCAAAGACTCAGCGTTCACCGCCAGCCACGCCTGTAGCTGCATCGGCTCATCGAACAGCCCCGGCAACGCCACCAGCCCGCGGTCGAAACGACTCATGTACGCCGGCAACAAACCGATGCAGGCACTGCAGCGGATCATCTCCAGCATCAGCTCGTAAGACTGCATCTGCACCACGCCGGCCAGGCGCTGTTCGACCAAGTGATTCCACGGTCGGAAGCTGTCGATCTGCCGGTCGTGCTGCCATTGCACCAGCATGAAATCGCTGAGATCGTCGGCACTCGCCGGGCGCGCGGTGACGCGGGAATAGCGTTTGGCGATGTGCGGCAGGTAATCCAGACGCGCCAATGCCTGCGGCTGACTGGTGGCGAAGGTCGGGCCGGGGTTGGGGGTTTCGCCGTGGGCCAGCCACAGCACCACGTCGGCACTGACCGCGCGCAGCGACAGTTCACTGTCCAGCGCGATGATCTCAAGGCGCACGCTGGCATTGCGCCGCAGCAGCGCGATCAGGTCGCGACCGAGGATGTCATGCAGGATCGACTCGGCAACGGCCAGGCGGATCAGCGGCTGCTCGACCACCGGCAATTTGCGTTCGTGAGCCAGTGCCACCAGCTGCGCCTGCAACTGCTGCCCTTCACGGGTCAGGCTGAGGGCGCTGCCCTGAAAACTGAACAGCGAGTGCTGCAACGCCTGCTCGAGCTGCGCCAGTTGTTTGCGCAGCAAGGTCGAGCGCACGTTGAGACTGCGCGCGGCCTGCATGAAACAGCCACAGCGGGCGCTGACCAGAAAGTACTGCGCGACGTCGGCATCGATGCTCGCGGCTTGCGCCAGCCATGGCTCGCGCTCGCCCTGTGCCCAGCGATAGTCGGGGCTACCCTGTCGTCCTGCGGGTTCGGTGAATGACATCGATGACTCCCTGTCGATCTTTGTATTTTGGAAAACGCCACGGTTCTAATGTGGGAGCGGGCTTGCTCGCGAAGGGGCCATGCCAGCCAACTTGTTTGTTGAATGACCCACCGCTTTCGCGAGCAAGCCCGCTCCCACCCGGGATCTGCGGTGAATCACCATCAGCGTTTCTCTTCGAGGACCTTGTTCAGCTCAGCCCCATCAATACTCAAGGTCGCGGTGTTGAGCATCCCGTCCAGGTACGCCTGGGCAATCTGCTCCTGACGTTGCGCACGCAAGGCCTGGGTCAGTTGATCGCGCAGCTCGTCCAGAGTCGCGGTACGTGCCGGCTGCTGTTCGGTGAGTTTGAGCACATGGAAGCCAGCCGCACTCTGCACCGGATCGGACACCGCGCCCACCTTCAACTTCGCCACCGCGCCACGCACCTCCGGCACCAGTTGTTGTAACGGTTGCAGCCCGCTATCGCCACCGCGTTCGGCGGTCAGGCGATCCTGCGAATACTGAGTCGCCAGCGCGGCAAAATCCGCCGGTGTGCTCTGGGCCTTCTTGCTCAGCTCGGCCGCCTGTTTGCGCACGCTTTCCAGGCTCTGGGCATCCGGCACCGCGAGGAAAATCTGGCTGACCCGATACAACGGCGGCGACATCCAACTGGCCTTGCCGGCGTCATACGCCTGCTGCAATTCAGCCGCACTCGGGTAGTCCGCCGGCACCTGGCTGACCGAACGCAGATAATCGCGAAAGACGATCTGCTCGCTGGCCGCGCGGGTTTGCCGCAGCACGTCCGGACGCTGCGCCCAGCCCTGTGCGTCGGCCTGTTCCAGCACGGCTTTCTCTGCCAGACGCGTGCGAATCCAACGCTCCAGCGCTTCACGGTTGCCGCGCAATTGCTCGCGAGTCGCCGGCGGGACGGTTTCCAGCAGCGCCTGCAACTCCTGCGGCGTGACCTGCTGATTGCCCAACCGCGCGACCGCAGGCCCCGCAGCAACCGCCGCCATGGGCGACGATTGCTGGGCGGCAACCGGGTCAGCACCCGGTCGCAGCACCAGCGCCACGGCTACCACCAACAGCGCCACTGCCCCGGCGCCGATCACCATGGCCGGTTTTTTCACAGCGCGACTTCCTCTTGCTCAGCGACGGCGACTTTGGCTGTCGAGGCTTGCGCGGCCTGGCTGAAATCACGCAGGTAGACGATGAACTCCTGCAACAGGCGATCCCACAACTCCAGGTTGCCGCGCAGGTGATCGCTGCTCACACCAGCCGCCAGCACCACGTCCATTTCCATCACCAGAAACTCGCCCTGCAACGACAGACGCGCAAAACGCCGGGTGGCGTTCCACTGCTCGGCCACGCCCTGTGGCAACTCACCTTGCACCCGCAGCGCGCAGCTGAACGTGAAATCGACGTAGCTGCCCTGCTCCACCGCCGGGTTGCCGAAACGCACGGCATAACCGATGCCCTGACTGGCGCTGAGCAACTGCACGATGCCGTTCTGTTCGGTCTGGTTGACGCGATAACCGGCCGCTTGCAGGACTTCGGTCAACGATTGTGGGGATACATGGCTGATCAATTGAGTCATTACTTCTTCCTTGTTGGTAAATCAGTGTGCGAGCGCGGCTTGCGGCGCGTCGAATTGAGTCTTGTAAAGCTCGTCACCGAACCCCTGGGCCAGTTCATCGAACTTGACCCGGGCGCTGCCCGCGAAGGGCTGGCGGATCTTCATCACCTCGGCCACATCAATGTTTTCGTAGGCGGTGAGGATCTGCTTGGCGACGCCGTACATCTGCTGATTCTTGACTGAACATTGCTGCACTTGTGTGTCACGTTCAGCCAATTGCGCCTGAAGCTTAGACCGTTCTGCTTCTTTGGCACGGGCCATGACCAACAACTCGTCGTAGGCTTTCTTGAACTTGCCGACCTGCTCGCTGCTGGCGGCGACTTGCGCCTGCGCCTGGCTGTGCAGGTTCTGCTGCTGGCCGGCCAACTGCTCGGCCAGGCCTTTGGCCTTGGCCAGTTCGGCGGTCAATTGCTTGATCTGCGCCTGCGCGGCCTTGGCCTCGTTCTGCGACGCCAGTTGTGCGGCGCTGGCCTGGGCCTGCTGACTCTGCAGGGCCTGCAACTGCTGGGTGGTGCTGCGCAACTGGGTGCGCAGACGCTCTTCCATGCCTTCGGCGTGCGCACCTTGTGCAATGAAAAAACTCAGCCCCAACAGAAAAACTCGTGCGTGCATGACCGTACTCCCGGCGCCTTAGAAGCGCGTGTTGATCTCAAGCTGCAAGACGTCGATGTTGAACGGCGCGCCGTACACCGCCTCGGTGCTCAGCCAGCGGCCAGTGGCGTAGACGTTCTTCGCCAAGCCGTAATTGCCGCCGAGGAAGTAGCCCTTGGCGTTGGTCCCGCCGAGGTGGAACGACGAGTCGTTAAAGCCGTCAGGCAAGGCATCCGGCTGGATGTACTTGTAGCCGGCGAACAGGTTCCAGTCGCCCTGCTTCTTCAGGTCCAGCGCGTTGCCGAGGGTGAACTGCACCATCCACGCATTGGCGCCGCTTTCGATCTCGCCGTTGCTGTTGAGGTTGTTGACGATCTGCCCCTCGGAGCGTTTGCGCATGTCGCCTTCGTCGTAACCGAGGTTGTGGATGTAGTTGCCCTGGCTGCGCAATTTGAAGTCTTGCGGCAGGTCGGCGTCCCACACCAGGTTGAGGTCGAGCAGGTTGAATTCCGACGCGAGGCCGACGAATTGCGGCTGTGGCGTGGTGGTCGGGTTGGCCGGGTTCGGCGTGATGTCGCGCAGCAGGAACACGCTGTTGCCCTTCTGCATGAACGCCGCTCGAGTGCCATCGGTGTCGCAGCCCGGGGCGCCGGCCCACGGTTCGCAAGGGCTGGAGCGCTGGCCTTGAATGTCGTCGAAGCGGTAGTAGGCCAGCGCACCTTTGAGGCGATTGTTGCTGTTGATCGCCCACTTGGCGCCGATCTGCGCGCCGTACAGCCACTTGTTGTCGCTTTCTTCCTTGTCGAAACCATTGCTGGTGGTGGTGTCGTTGGTGTAATCCACCGGGAACGCGCCGACGGTGCCGAACACGCCCCAGTCGCGATTGAGCTTGTGGTCGAAAATCGCCGCTACGCCGTCGAAGTTCAGGTCGTTGGAATACAGCATGTCGGTGGACATGAACGGGTTGGCGAAACGCCCGCCGGTCAGGGTCAACTCCTCGGTGGGTTTCCAATTCAGGTAGCCCTGATCGAGCCAGATGTCTTTCTTGGCAAACCCGCCGCCGAGGTTCTGCGTGGTCGACACCGGGTTGTTGTCCGAACCGGTGCCGATGCGGATGCCGGCGGTCCATTCCGGCGAGATCACCGCTTTCATGCCCAGCCGTGCGCGCAGGCGGAACAGGTTGGTGCGGTCTTCGCGAGTGTTGAGCAGCGGCGGCAGATTGGTGCTGCTGTTGGGGTTGACGTCGTACGGGCCGTTATTGTTGAGCTTGGCGAAGTCGACGATTTCGTTGCTGTTGCTGTCCGAGTAGTAGCGCGACTCGTCACGCAGGCGGATGTCGCCGTCGAAGCTGATGCGCGAAGCCCAGTCCGGGAAGGTGTTGGGCGCTGCCCAGTTTTCCTGTTTGGCGGTGGCCATGACCTCGGCCTTGACCTGATCGCGGATCTGGTCGCGCACCGCGGCCGGTACGTACTGCACGCGCACATCGCCCGGTGCGGCGACCGGACCTGCTGCCACCGCAGTCGAAGCCGCTGCCTGCCTGGCCTGGGCGGCTTCGTTCTGCGCCTGGGCGATCAGCGCGTCGGCCTTGTCCTGTTTCAGAATGCCCTGCTCGACCAGCAAGCGGATCAGATTGATCGTGGCGTTCTCCGAGGGCGCAGGCGCTGCCACGGCATGACCGACCAGGGTCGCGATGACCATGCCGACCGCCAGGGACAATCGATTCACGTTGGAAATCATCTGCACACAACTCCTTTTGGCAAAGCTTGAATGCTTGGCAATGAATAAGTGGGTTAACCCGGACGCCGCCCTTGCAGGGACAGGCGCACAGGCAAAGTCATGGAGGCCGGTGGCCGTTCGCTCAGGTGCGGCGCGTTACGCAGCGCCGCCAGCACTTGGGTGTCGATCTCGGGATTGCCGCTGGACTTGACCAGCTCGACCCGGGTGATTTCGCCGACGCTGCTCAGCCACACATCGGCCTGCAGCGAAAATGCGAGGTTGCGCAGGTCGGGGTTCTCGCGCAGCAGCTTCTGAAAGGTGAAGGCGAGGAACTGGCTGTAAGTGCCGGTGCCCAAGCGTCCGCCACCCGCGCCGGCCATGCCGCCACCCTTGCCGGCGCCGATGTTGAAAGCGTCATTGCCACTCTGCGCATCGCCGTCCATTTGCATCGGGTTGGCCAGATCGTCCGCCGGTGATGGCGGCGCCTCTTCCTCGGGCTTGACCTCCTGTGGCTCGGGCGTTGGCTCAGGCTCGACGACTTTTTCTTCCACCGGGGTTTCCGGTTCCGGCGGTTTTTCCGGAGGTGGCGGCGGCGGTGGCGGCAACGGGATGATCGTCGGCACCTTCGGCGCTTCACGGCGCACGCCGCTCATGTCATTGGCCCACTGCCACAGGAACCACGCGGCGAGCGCGCCGAGCAGCAGCCCGGCGCCCCACTTCAGGTAACGCAATGGCGAACGCTTCACCGGCAGCGGCTCGATCGGGAGTTGTGCGGTCATCACTCAGCCCTGCGTCGGTTTGCCGGTCACCAGACCGACCTGAGACAGTTCGAGCCGGCGCAACAGATCCAG
The DNA here is from genome assembly GCF_044742995.1 of Pseudomonas sp. NPDC087803. Classification (NCBI taxonomy): domain Bacteria; kingdom Pseudomonadati; phylum Pseudomonadota; class Gammaproteobacteria; order Pseudomonadales; family Pseudomonadaceae; genus Pseudomonas; species Pseudomonas sp. NPDC087803. The sequence continues at coordinate 85,898 of NZ_JBIUVO010000002.1, read as the reverse complement.
CACTTCGATAACCTTCTGGTACTGCACCGTGGCGTCGCCGCGCACGATCACCGGGAAGTCCGGGCTCTGCGCCTTCTCGATGCGCAGGCGTTCCTCCAGCTCGGCCAGGGTCACCGGGTAGGCGTCGAGAAATACCTGGCCGCCATCGTTGACCGAAATCGCCTTGGTCTTGGCCTCCGACAGCGACACCGAGGCACTGGCCTTGGGCAGGTTGATCTGAATCCCCGAGACCTGCGCGGTGGCGGTGAGGATGAACATCACCAGCACCACCATCAGCACGTCGACCAGCGGGGTGATGTTGATGCTGTCCACCGCTGCATCTTCGTCATCGTCGTGGGAGGCATTTACGGACGCCATGGCAGTGCTCCTCAGGCCGGTACGGAGTGATTGGCGTGATGGCCGCGCGGGTGCGACGCCTCACTGAGCTGGCTCTCGCCATGCAGCTCCGCCAGACGCGTGATGAACTCGTCTACGAACACGCGCATGTCGGCGCTGACTTCCTTGTTGCGGGTGATCAGGCGGTTGTAGCCAAACAGCGCGGGGATCGCGACGAACAGGCCCATGGCGGTGGCGAGCAATGCGGCGGCCATGCCCGGAGCGATGGCGTTGATGTTGACGTCGCCGGCCATGGCGGTGCCGAGGAACACCACCATGATCCCCAGCACGGTGCCGAGCAGACCGATGTACGGGCCGCCGGCGATGGCGTTGGACAGGGTCGAGAGTTTCGAGCTGAGCGCCTGGTTCTCGCGGGTACGCACGCCGTCCATCGAGCAGCGGATCGCTTCAATGGTCGCGGCAGACACCGAAGAGGTATCGGCGCCCTGTTCGCGGCGGGTGCGGATTTCCTTGACCGCCACCGAGTACAGGCGCCACAGCGGCGAATGCTGCAGACGCTGAGCGAGTTGCGCGTCGTCGGCGAACATCTCCAGACGGGTGCCGACCTTGGCGAATTGCTCGCGGAAGTCTTCGTTGGCCTTGCTTACGCGGCTGAGGGTGTGGTTTTTGCGCAGCATGATGATCCACGACTGGAACATCATCAGCACCAGCACGGCGATGATCACCCAGGCGTCCACCGGTACCGCGTTGAGCAGGAAACCGAGACTGCCGAAACCGAAGCCGGACTGCTCTTCGTCGACGCCGTAGGCCACCAGTTTCGACTCGGCGCCCTGTGCGGTGGCGTCGGCCAGCAGCAACGGCGCCGGACGCGCGACTTTCGACAGGCGCAATTCGTCGATGGCGCCCACGAATGGCTGGTACGGGCCTGCGACCAGATCGCCGCCAATCGCCATCACCGAATTGAACGCCGGCATCGCTTGAGCGAGGGTCGCACTCTCACGACCATTGATGTACAGGCTGACTTTCGAACCTTCGGCGGTCAGCGCGACGTGCTGCCATTGGCCGGGATTCAGCGGCTGAGTGGCAACGGCGCGCTGGCCGTCGATCTCCACAAACGGCACACCCTGATTGACCCCGACCAGCAGACTGTTGGCGCCTTCACGGCGGGCCAGGATCAGTTGCTCGCCATTGGCCTGATCCAGACGCAGCCAGGCGCTGAAGGTGAACGCGCTGCCGGCGCTGTGCTGCAACGATGGACTGGCCGGCAGCAGCAACGGCTGACCGCTGAACTGCAAGGCGCGCCCGACCACCCCGTCAATCGCCGCGCCAGTGGCGCTTTGTGCGGTGTTGCCGTAAGCAGTGGTGTCCTTGGCCGGGGTGCCAGTGGCGCTGTCGAAGTGGTACAGCGCGGTGTAATTCGGATCGAAGGTCAGCTGACCGTTGCCGGTGGCCGGGGCCTTCTGATTGCCGTAGTACATCCAGATGTCCTGACGCTGGCCGCCCTCGACATTTGGCACATCGACCCAGATCAGCGCCATGCCCATCAGCGCATCGAAGCTTTCGATCTGGTGGTTGAGCACGGTCTTGTCATCGGCGGCGACGAAGCGCAGGTCCGCGCCGTCTTCCTTGACCCCGTCGAAGGTGAAGTTGCCGGTGTGCAGGCGCACCAGTAACGCGGTGCGGCCCAGCGCCTGATTGATTCCGGCGCCCTGCGGCGTGGTGTCGACGGCAATCTGCTTGCGGTAATGCCAGTCGTCCTGCCACCAGGCCTGCGCCGTGGCCGGGAGCACGAAGCCCAGGCAGATCAACAACGAAAGAATGAGGCGCTGCATGAACGTGCTCCTTTAGAAAGTGGCTTGAAGGTTGAAGTGCAGGCGCGATTCCTGCTTCGAGGTGTTCGGCCCTTCGAGTAGCGGGTAGCCCCAGTCGAGGCTGCCGGACAGCCATTTGCTGAGGCTGGCGCGGGTGCCGAGGCCGACGCTGGCCAGCGCGTAACTGGCGTCCTGGTCCGGCAACTCATCGCGCAGGTACAGTTGCGCGCCTTCGGCAAAGGCGTAGAAGCGCCATTCCTGCATCCAGCTGCCGGCGAATTTCGCCAGCGACGGGGTGCGCAGTTCCTGACTGAGCAGCACGCCGTCATCGCCGGTGCGCTCCGCCGCCAGATAGCCGCGCACCGAGGTCGCGCCGCCGGCGGAAAACTGTTCGTTGGAAACCAGTGGCCCCGACGCCAGCTGGAACGCGCCTTTGCTCGCGCTCTGCCAGTCGTTGTCGAAGGTCCAGGTGAAATTGCTGTCGCCCTTGACCACGGCGAAACTCGGGTTGGCGCGGTAGCGTTTGTAGTCGAAGTCTTCGTCGGAGCTGCCGTAACCGAAAATGCTGCGGGTGGCCGCGACCAGACTCAGGCCGAGGCCGAGCTGGCTCTTTTCGGAGTAACGGAAGCCGTTGTAGGCGAAGGTGAACGGCGCGTATTTCAGCGGCACCTTGTCGCTCTCGCCGGACAGGGTCAGGCGCTCGTCGAAGTCCTTGAAGTCGATACCGGCCGACAGCGAGTTCGACCAGTTGCCACTGGACGGCAGCGTGTAGATCGCCGACACCCCGTAGGAATGGCCCTTGCCCAGCACGTTGCTGCCGCCGATGGTGGCGACGTTGCTGTCGGACTGGTAGCCGGAGAATTGCACGCTCCAGCGCTCGCTCAGCGGCGCGGTGTAGGAAGCCGACCAGACCTTGGCGTTGTCGGTGTCCTGCGGTGCGGTGAAGTACGTCAGGTTGATGCTGTGACCGAGTTGCCAGAGGTTGTTGTAGCCGAGGCTGGTCACGGCGCGCAGTTTTTCAGTGTCGGCGCTGTAATCGTTGTTGAGGCCGACGCTGGCGCTCCACGGGTTCTGGTCTTCGACCTGCAAATCGACGTCCATGGTGCCGGGGCGTTGACCTTCGTGGACCAGCGGCATGACCTGGCGGCCCGGGGTTTTATTGAGCTGCGCCAGCTCGCCCTGAACCTTGGCGAAGTCCGGCACCTCGCCTTCTTTCAGGGCCGGGACGTTGTCGCGGATGTCCAGCGGCGAATAGTGTTTGGCGCCGACCACACGCACCCGGCCGACCTTGGTTTCGCTGACTTGCAGGTAGACGATGCCGTCCGCCACCGCTTGCTCCGGCAACTCGACGAACACCGATTGGTAGCCGCGTTGCTGGTAGACCTTCTGCAAGGCATCGCGGGCGCCTTCGATATCACTCATGGCTTTTTGCGGGCCGAGAAACGGGTACACCGCTTCTTCGATGGCGCGGGCGTCGAGCACGGTGTTGCCGCGCACGAAGTATTCGTTGACGTCCACCAGACGCTGCGGCGCAGCAGCCTCGGCAGCCTCTTCGGCGAATGCCGGTTGCGCGCCGGCCGTCACCAGCAGCCAGCCCCACAGCGCCAGCCGTGACGTGAAAATCTGATCCACACTACCCCCTGAATTCGCGATGACCTGTTGGCGCTGTTGCGCGCCTTGTGTGTTGCGTCGATGGCTGGCGCAGCTAATTGCTGACGTGCGCAGCAACGCTGTGCTTGCCGAGCCAGGTGTGCAGGAGCGCGAAGTTCAAGGAGAACTCGGGCATTTGCAGCAAGGCACCGCAGAACACTTCACCGATGATTTTTTGAATGAGCTGCACCGCACGCGGGTTGTTGAGCAACGTGGCAATGTCGCGACTGAGGACGTTGAAGCTCCAGACTTTCTGGTTCAGGCCAAGACCGACGAACCAGCGGAACAGCAGGTTGTAATTGAGCTGTTCATACAGTTGCTGCTCGCTGGGCACCGAATACAGCAATTGCAGGAGCAGGATGTGCATGACGGTTTGCGCGGGGATGAGCATGCCGGGCTCGGCATTCAGTTCATGCAACAGGCCTTGATGGGCGTCGAGCAAGTCGTCGATCTGCGGGCGCAGCAACACCAGCGAATGGCCTGGCGGAATGTAGCTGGAGACCTCTTTCAAGGCGCCTTGCCAGTCATCCTGCGACACGATCCAGACCCACGGCGCGCCGTAGCGATACACCGAAACCGGCTTCTTGCGCGCGGCTTCGACGATCTTCGACAGGCGCTGATCGAGTTCCTGCATGCCCACTTTCGAGTAGCGTTCCATAGTCCCCATTGCCTCACTCCCGGCGTCCCGCCTCGGCTTGTGAAAAGCGCCCCGTTGGGCCCCTCAAGCGCGTTACATAGGCATGACCGGACTGGCTATGTGCTACCGAACTTTTGTCATAAAAGCTTCATTACAGAAATTGTGAGCGGCACATAAATCAAACTGTGGGAGCGGGCTTGCTCGCGAAGGCGTCCTGTCAGCTGACACCCTCATGGCTGATACACCGCATTCGCGAGCAAGCCCGCTCCCACAGGGGGATTTGAGGTGTTTTTTGGTCAGGTGTAGACCGGCCAGGTATCGACGATCTTGCCGCCACGCACCGCCAGCAGATCACCGAATTGCAGGAGCACCGCTTCGGTCTGGGTCGGGCGCAGGAACACTTGATCCTCGACGGTCAGGCCCACGGCATTCGAGCCATTGACCATCTCCTGATTCGAGCTGCGGCCATACACGCCGTTGCTTTGCAGCCCGGCCGGGGATTCGAACTCGGCCATCCAGTTGCCGCCGTAAATGAAAAAGGTCTGGCGCTGGTTGGTGTCCCACCAGGAGAACAGTTTCGACTTGTCATCCAGCGCCGGAATGTTCACTGCGCCGGTACTCTTGAGCACTGGCGTGGCGATATAAGTGGCGGGCAGATGATCGACCAGCGACGGCAGGTCGTAGTGCGTCGGTTTGAGCATCGCCGTGCCCACCGACACCTCGGTGCTCAGCTTTTCGTTCTCGTGGATGCGGTAACTCGGGCTGCCGGCGGTGTTCAGGCACAGGTTGTCATTCCACAACGCCGGATACTGCTGGCGGGTGAAATCGACGCAGCGCTGATAAATCACCATGACCTTGGCGAACAGCTCTTCAGGTGAACCGAGAATCCCCGGTACGCCCATGCCCACGAACGGGTCGTAGCCCATGAACCCGGCGAACTGCAGATGCTGCGGATTGGCGCTGATCAGCGCGAGCATCTGCCCCAGCACATTTACCTCACTGACTCCGCCACGATGCAGGCCGACATCCAGCTCGATGTTGATGCGCATCCGCGTGCCCAGGCCCTGCGCCAACGCCAGGTATTGTTGCAGGCGCTCGGGCCCGTCGAGCAGCCATTGCAGTTGCCTGGACGGGTCGAACGGGCCTTTGTGGTTTTGATAAAACAGCTCGGCTGAACGCACCGGCAGCGGCTTGCCGAGCAGGATGTCGGCCTGCGGAAACGTGACCGCATCGTGATTGAGAAACGGCTGGTGAAACGACATGAGTTTTTGCGTCCCGGCACGTTGCGCGATGTAGCTCAACAGCCCCGGCGACGGCAGGGATTTTTCCACCAGACGCAATTGCTTGCCGCCGCGCTTGACCGACTGCATCACCACGTCGATGTTGTGATCGAGGCGATCCAGATCGATCAACAGCACCGGTCGCATCGGGCCTTTGTCCTTCAACTCGTTATTCAGCGCGCGGAAATACTCGTTGTACGGCGCACCACGATCACCCGGTCGCAGCCAGGCGCCCACGCCCAGCACTAAAGCGCCGACACCCAATGTGCCCAGCATGAAATTGCGTCGATTGACCGCCATCAGCTCACCCCCAGAATCGACGACAGATGCGCATTGAGAAAGCGTCCGCTCGGATCCAGCGCCTGACGCACCTCGACAAACTCGCGCCAGCGCGGATACAGCGGCTGCAACGTGCGGGCGTTGAGCGTATGCAACTTGCCCCAGTGCGGGCGGCCGTTGTACTTCCAGAAAATCGGCTCGACCGCCGCGAAAAAGTTGTGGTGATCCATCTGATAGTGCTGGTGCACCGAAATCGAACAGCTGTCGCGGCCCTCGAACATGCTCAGCGGAATGTCATCGGCCTTGACGTAGCGGTACTCGATGGGAAACCAGGTGCGCAGGTCCTTGTCCTGAATCAGTTTGAGGATTTCCCGCAGGCAGGCCGGGCCGTATTCGGCCGGCACCGAGTATTCCATCTCGTTGAAGCGCACGGTGCGTACGTTGGCGTAGATGTCGAACGAGTCGCCGACCCGATCATCGAAACTCGCCAGATGCCGCAGACTGTTGAGCATGCTGCGGCGCAGCTCGGGGAAGTCGCTGCCGTACTTGTCGATCTTCTCGATCAGGGTCACGAACTCGTTGCCGCCCTCCTCTTCGGGCGGAATCGGCGGCGTGGCCGGGTCGCTGGTTTCGTTGAGGGCAATGGACAAGGCGTAATCGGAATGGGTGACCACGAGCATTTCCCAGTGCTGGTTTTCGCGGGTGTTCTTGTCGAGGTCTTCCAGCAGCTCTTCGGTCTTGGCGATCCATTGACGCTCGCGCAGGCGATAGGCCGGGCGGTTTTGCAGACGGATTCTGGTCGCCACGCCCAGTGCGCCGAGGGACACCCGCGCGGCGTTGAACACCTCGGGATGACGCTGGCTGTCGCAGTCCAGCACCTCGCCATTGGCCGTCACCAATTGCATGCCGCAGACGTGCGCCGAGTACGACTGAAAGGTTTTGCCGGTGCCGTGGGTCGAGGTGGAAATCGCTCCGGCGAGGGTCTGGTAATCGATATCGGCCATGTTCTGCAGCGCCTGACCGATGTCCCTCAGTGGCACGCCCATGCGCGACATCGGCGTGCCGGCGGCGAATTCGGCTTGCAGGGTCTTCGGGTCGTGATCAAGCAGACCGTTGAAATAGCTCAGCGACAGCAGCGTGCCGTCGGTGGGCACCAGCGCACTGAACGAGTGTGCCGAACCGACCGGGCGAATTTTGCCCTGGGCCTGGCGAATCGCAGCGCTCAGTTCATCCAGATTCTTCGGCGCCAGCCGCGCCGCCGGCAGGCAACTCTGCCCGCCCGACCAGTTGCGCCAGGGAATCAGCCGCGGGGCACGCATCAATTGCCCCAGCGCGGGATTGGCCGCCAGCGCAGCGAACGCGCCGACGATGCTTGCCCGTTGCAACAACTGCCGGCGTGTCAGATCCATGCTCATGCGCGCGCCCTTATTGTGGGAGGGGCTGGTCGGCCATGAAGCCGATCAGTTGCAGGAATTGTTCTTCCGAACACTCGACGCACTGGCCCATCGGCGGCATGCCGTTGTAGCCGTTGATGGCGTGGTCGAGCAGCGTGTCGGCGCCCTGGCGGATGCGCGGTTCCCAGGCTTTACGGTCACCGGTCAATGGTGCGTTGGCGGCGGGATTGGCGTGACAGAGCTGGCAACTGTTGGCGTAGATCTGCGCCAGTGCCGGGTCGGCGGGGGTGGCGTTGCGGGTAGTTGCCGGTGGTTCGGCTTGTTCACCGCAACCGAACAGCAACATCAACAGCGCCAGCAGTAAAGTGAATGGGATGGCCCGCATAACAATCCTCGCGTAGATGCCGCTTATTGTTGTGAGCCCACCTTAAGACAGCAACGTCAGCGGGTTGAGGGCATTGCGGGACAACGATGGGGCCAAACGGGGCCACACACATCCCTGTAGGAGCTGCCGCAGGCTGCGATCTTTTGACTGTGCTTTTAAAGACCAAGATCAAAAGATCGCAGCCTGCGGCAGCTCCTACAGGGGGGCATCGCGGCTCTGTTCCGGGTCTTGGCGTGACATTCGTGTGACATTGGCGGGTTTAAATTTCGGCGCATTCAGGCGTATAACCTGTAGAGACTTTTCCAATCTGCACGCAGACATCTTCACGGGGTAGCGACATGACCACAGCAAACATCCTTGGCAACCTGTTCCCTTCTGTCAGCGACATCCCGGAAAAATACCGCCTCGACGGTCAGGTCGAGCAACGCGAATACCTCGTCGACGGCGAACTGCGGCGCTGGGATGGCCCGCTCGCCACCGTGCGCAGCCCGGTGTACCTGCACGGCGAAAGCGGCGATGAACAAGTGATTCTCGGCAGCACCCCGCTGCTCGACGCCGACACCGCGCTCACCGCCCTCGACGCCGCCGTGCGTGCCTACGATCGCGGTCAGGGACTGTGGCCGACCATGCGCGTGGCCGAACGCATCCAGCACGTCGAAGCGTTCCTCGGCCGCATGCGCCAGCAGCGCGAAGCCGTGGTCAAGCTGCTGATGTGGGAGATCGGCAAAAACCTCAAGGACTCGGAAAAAGAGTTCGACCGCACCTGTGACTACATCGTTGACACCATCAACGCGCTGAAAGAACTCGACCGCCGTTCCAGCCGCTTCGAGCTGGAACAGGACACCCTCGGCCAGATCCGTCGCGTGCCGCTCGGCGTTGCACTGTGCATGGGGCCCTACAACTATCCGCTGAACGAAACCTTCACCACGCTGATACCGGCGCTGATCATGGGCAACACCGTGGTGTTCAAACCGGCCAAGCTCGGCGTGCTGCTGATCCGCCCGCTGCTCGAAGCGTTCCGCGACAGCTTCCCGACCGGCGTGATCAACGTGATCTACGGCAGCGGCCGCGAAACCGTCAGTGCGCTGATGGCCAGCGGCAAGATCGACATCTTCGCCTTCATCGGCACCAACAAGGCCGCCAGCGACCTGAAAAAACTGCACCCCAAACCACACCGTCTGCGCGCCGCGCTGGGCCTGGATGCGAAGAACCCCGGCATCGTCCTGCCGGAGGTCGATCTGGACAACGCGGTCAGCGAAGCGGTCACCGGTTCGCTGTCGTTCAACGGCCAGCGCTGCACCGCGTTGAAAATCCTGTTTGTGCACGAAGACGTGGTCGACGCCTTTATCGAAAAATTCAACGCCAAACTGGCCTCCCTCAAGCCGGGCATGCCGTGGGACAGCGGCGTGGCACTGACGCCGTTGCCGGAATCGGGCAAGGTCAATTACCTGCACGGTCTGGTGGCCGACGCGCAGAGCAAGGGCGCACAAGTGGTCAACCCGAATGGCGGCGAGAGTCGCGAGTCGTTCTTCTACCCCGCCGTGCTGTACCCGGTGACGCCGCAAATGCGCGTGTACAACGAGGAGCAATTCGGCCCGGTGGTGCCAATCGTGCCGTATCGCCACCTCGATACCGTGATCGACTACGTGCTGGAATCGGACTTCGGCCAGCAGCTGAGCCTGTTCGGTACCAACCCGGTGGCGATCGGTCGACTGGTCGATACCTTCGCCAACCAGGTCGGGCGGATCAACCTCAACGCGCAGTGCCAGCGCGGCCCGGACACCTACCCGTTCAACGGGCGCAAGAACTCGGCCGAGGGCACGCTGTCGGTACACGATGCCCTGCGGGTGTTTTCGATCCGCACACTGGTGGCGACCAAGTTCCAGGACAGCAACAAGGATCTGATCAGCGAGATCATTCGCGGCCGCGATTCGAGTTTCCTGACCACCGACTACATCTTCTGACGAGGACTTTGCACTGAGCACCTTCAGCACCCAACGACTGCCACCGCTGCTGCGGCGAATCCTGCGTCCGTTGCTGGACCCGTACCGCCGCTACCAGCACGCCCGACTGATTCACGCGGTGCGGGTGGCGCTGGGGCTGCTGGCAACCATCCTGCTGACCACCGGCATCAACCTGCCCCACGGCGAGTGGGCGTCGGTGACCATGCTGGTGGTGATCGGCGGCCTGCAGCACCACGGCAACATCGGCAAGAAAGCCGCCGAACGCGCCACCGGCACCCTGATCGGTGCCGGTGTCGGTCTGCTGCTGGTGGCGCAACAGGCGTGGCTGGGCATGCCGTGGCTGACCTACTTTGCGATGGCGGTGGTCTGCGGATTTTTCTCCTATCACGCGATTGGCAAGGGTGGGTACACCGCCCTGCTCTCGGCAATCACCGTGTTCATCGTCGCCGGACATGGCGACAACCCGATCACCGACGGCTTGTGGCGCGGGGTCGACATCCTGATCGGCATCGCCCTGGCCCTGGCGTTTTCCTTCGCCCTGCCGCTGTACGCGGTGTATTCGTGGCGCTACAACCTCGCCGATGCCTTGCGCGACTGCGCCACGTTGTACGGGCGGATCATCAGCGGCCAACCGGTCAGCGCCGATGAGCATCTGAAGCTGATGGGCCGGGTGACCACGGTGATGGTGCAACTGCGTTCGTTGATGCCTTCGGTGTCCAAGGAAGTAAAAATCTCCATGACCGAACTGGACGCGATTCAGCGCAACCTGCGAATGTGCGTCAGTACCCTGGAAATCCTCGGCAACACCCGCCCCGACGCCAACGATCCCGAAGCCATGGCGCACCTGCAATCGGCGCTGCGGGCCGAACACCGGGTGATCCGCGTGCAACTGATCGGCATGGCCCGGGCCTTGAAATCCGGTGCGACGCAACGTCTGGAGCGCCCATTGGAGTTGCCGGACGCCAGTCTCGACACGCCGGTCTACAGCACGCTGGACGGTTACCGTTTGCTGACCCGGCAACTGGCGGCGAACATCGGCGAACTGCGCCAGCGCCTGGCAATCACCGCGCCACGCTGGAACATCTGAAACAGTGGAAAAATCCATGTAACAAAGCTGACACCCTCACTACAATGCGCCCACAACGGATGTGACATGGACGCATAAATGCAATTCAGGAAGAGTATCAACGCCCTGCGGGCACTGGCCGTGCTCGCGGTCGTGCTGTTTCATTTCAAGGTGCCGGGGTTCGAGGGCGGGTTCGCCGGGGTCGACGTGTTCTTCGTCATCTCCGGGTTCCTGATGACCGGGATCATCGTCAACGGCGTGCAACAGCAGAACTTTTCCCTCCTCGGCTTCTACGCCTCCCGCGCCCGCCGCATCATTCCCGCCCTGCTGGTCCTGTGTGTCGCGCTGCTGATCTTCGGCTACCTGTACCTGCCGCTGGACGACTTGCGCGAAACCATCCGCACGATCAAGAGCAGCCTGCTGTTCAGTTCGAACTTCAGTTTCGCCGAAAGCGGCAATTACTTCGCCGCGCCGCTGCATGAAAACTGGTTGCTGCACACCTGGTCGCTGTCGGTCGAGTGGCAGTTCTACCTGCTTTATCCGGTGCTGATCATGGGTTTGCACAGGCTGCTCGGTGCCGACAAAACCCGCTATGCGCTGGTTGCCCTTGCGTTGATTTCGCTCGCGGCATCCATCGTCGTGACCCGACTCAACCCGACGTTTGCGTTCTACATGCTGCCCACCCGCGCCTGGGAAATGATCGCTGGCGGGCTGGTCTTTGTGTTTCCGCTTCGGCTCAGCCAGCGCGGCGGCGCGATTTGTGAAGGGCTGGGCCTGCTGGCGATTGCCGGCAGCGTGCTGGGCTTTTCTGAAGCGGATCTGTGGCCGGGCTACCTTGCGCTGGTGCCGGTACTGGGGACGATGCTGGTGATTCACGGCAACACCCGGTCGGTGTTCAGCAGCCATCCTGCGCTGCAGTTTGTCGGCAGCATTTCCTACTCGGTGTACCTGTGGCACTGGCCACTGGTGGTGCTGCTGTACCTGTGCGGACTGTTGAACAGTTGGCCGCATGTGATCGGCGCGATCAGTGCCTCGTTCGCCCTCGGCGCCCTGTCCTTCTACCTGGTTGAATCGAAGGTGCAGAAAGGTACGACCGCGACGCGCACGGTGATCAAGTTCGCAGCGCTGACGGTGGCTGTGGTAGCCGTGTCGGCGGTGACGTCTTCGCTGGTCAAGCAGCACCCCGATTGGCGCCCGGCGCTGGTCGATCTCGGCCAACCGGAATACACCAGCAAGCTCTACCCGCAGGAGTGCTACCCCAACGCCTATGCGGCGGCGGATTGCAAACTGGGTACGGGAGAAGTGTCGGTGATTCTGTATGGCGACAGCCATGCGCAATCGACCGCAGCGGCAGTGCAAATGGAAAACCCGCAGGCGGCGCTGTCCTGGTCACGGGGCGGGTGTCCGACCCTGGCGCACTTCGCCATGCACGACAAAACTGTTGAAAGCCAGTGCCGGGGATTCAATCAGGAAAAGCTGCAACAACTGAAATCCGCTTACGCCGGTGTCCCGGTAGTGCTATTCAGTCGCGCGGCGCTGTACGCGGATTCGGGTCGGGAAAACAGCTACCGGATCTCCTTTCCCGAGCGTCAGGCCGGGTTTGCCGAGGCCTATACCGAAGAGTACGTCAGCACAGTCTGTTCGATTGCCGAGAACCACCCGGTGTACATCGTCAAACCGATCCCGGAAATGCCCTTCAGCGTCTACAAGGGCTTGAATCTGAATCAGCGATTGTTCGGGCAAACCACGGACATTTCCCTGCCGTTGCAGGCCTACGAGAAACGCAACCGCGTCGCCATCGCAACCATCGAAGCCGCTGCCAGCCGCTGCAACGCGACGGTGATCGACCCGACGCCGTACCTGTGCCCCAACGGCAACTGCATGGGTTCCATGGACGGCGTGCCGCTGTACTTTGACGACAATCATCTGGTGGATGCCGGCAATCAGCAGCTCAAAGGCTTGTTCAAGGATCTGATCAAACCGATTTGAGCTGACGGCCGATTTTCAGGCCCCAGCCCTGTTGCATCCCGGCGGCGGCCAGCAGAATCGCCGCCACGCCGAGCCATTGCAGGGTTTCCAGGCGATGGCCGAAGGCGAACCAGTCGACGAAGATCGCCGCAATCGGGTAGATGAAGGACAGCGCACCGGTCAGGGCCGTCGGCAGTTTCTGAATCGCGCCGTACAGCAACACATACATCAGGCCGGTGTGGACGATGCCCAGCGTCACCAGGCTGGCCCACGCGCCGTTGGTTTGTGGCAGGCCGCTGAAATGTGCGAACGGCGCGAGCAACAGCACCCCGGTGCAGACCTGGATCAGGGCGATCAGGTGCGGCGGCGTGCCGGTCAGACGCTTGATGATCAGCGCCGCGATCGCGTAGAGCAGCGCTGCGCCCAACGCCAGTGCAATCCCCAGCAGATATTCGCCGCCGCTTTCGCCTTGCGTACCGTGGGCGCTGACAATCGCCAGCATGCCGAGAAAGGAAATCGCCAGCCAGAACAGCTTCTGCAAGGTGATTTTCTCGCCAAGAAACAGCGCCGCCAACCCCACCAGCATGAACGGCTGCACGTTGTAGACCGCCGTACCGATGGCAATCGAGGCCCGGGAGTACGAGCCAAACAACAACACCCAATTGCCGACAATCGCCACACCGCTGAGTACCGCGAGCAGGAACGTGGTGCGGGTCAGAATACCCGGGCGCAGGAAGCCAAATACGGCGCAAATCAGCAGCAAGGTGCCCGCGCCAAACACACAGCGCCAGAACACCACGTCCAGCACCGGCTGCCCGGACACCAGTACAAACCAGCCGATGGTCCCGGAAATCAACATGGCGGCGGTCATCTCCAACGAGCCACGGCGGATGTCTTTGTCCATGTTCTATCTCCCTAAGCGTTTGACGAAAGCGTGGCAAAAGTATGCCAAGCCACCACCGCGCACCTCCAGCGCTAAAAGCAGGCTAAACTCGGTTTCTGCCTTTTTTATCGCGGGTCTTTTCCCTCAAATGCCTAATCCCGGAGTTGCGCCATGACCGACGATATCGACCAGATCCTCATCAGCGCCTTGATGGAAGATTCGCGCCGCTCGCTCAAGGCATTGGCGCAGATCAGCGGCCTGTCGTCACCCAGCGTGGCCGAGCGGTTACGCCGCCTGGAAGAGCGCGGCGTGCTCAAGGGCTACACCGTCGAGATCGACCCCAAATGCTTCGGCTATCAGTTGCAGGCGATCGTCCGGGTACGGCCGCTGCCGGGGCAACTGCAGGAAGTCGAGCGGCAGATCCTGTCGATCCCGGAATTCACCGAGTGCGACAAAGTCACTGGCGAGGACTGCTTCATCGCCCGTCTGCACGTACGCTCGATGGAACAGCTGGACACCCTGCTCGACCGCCTCAATACACTGGCCGAAACCAACACCGCGATCGTCAAGAAAACCCCGGTCAAACGCCGCTTGCCACCGATGGCGTGAGTGCTTTTTGCGCCTGTTCGGCGTAGATTGAGGTTTTTCCGGCGAAGGATTGGCGGTAATGAGAATTCAGGCAGTGATGCTCGCGGCGTTGATGCTCAGCGGATGCGGGACGGTGCAGACCGTTGCGCTCAGCGATAATTTCTCCGTGAAACAGCTGAAAACCCAGAAGAGCTACTGCGGCGCCGTTCCGCGCATTTACAGCGGTGCAACTTACGACTTCTGCATGCTGCACGCCGAAAAACCGGATGACGTCGACGCGTTCAACTACAACAACGCCTCGATTGGCCTAGTGGTCGACGCAGCGGTGTCGGGCGTGCTGGATACGTTTCTGCTGCCCTACACCATTTACAAGCAACAGGCTGATGGCAGCATCGTGATCAATTGACCTGCTTTTTGCAGACAACAAAAAACCCGCCGGAGCGGGTTTTTTGTTGCTTCACAAACAGCGATCAGTCATCGCGGCTCATGATGCCGAAGATCTGCAACAAGCTGATGAACAGGTTGTAGATCGATACATACAGGCTGATGGTCGCCATGATGTAGTTGCGCTCGCCACCATGGATGATCGCGCTGGTCTGGAACAGAATGCACACCGACGAGAACAGCACGAAACCGGCGCTGATCGCCAGTTGCAGACCGCTGATCTGGAAGAACATGCCCGCCAGCGTTGCACCCAGCAACACGAAGAAACCGGCGGTGATGAAACCACCGAGGAAGCTCATGTCCTTGCGGGTAATCAGCACGTAGGCCGACAGACCACCGAACACGAGCGCCGTCATCGCGAATGCCGAGCTGACCACTTCAGCGCCGCCCTGCATGCCCAGGTAACGGTTGAGGATCGGGCCAAGCAGGAAACCCATGAAACCGGTCAGCGCAAAGGCGGACACCAAGCCCCACGCGGAATCACGGAGTTTGTTGGTGAGGAAGAACAGCCCGTAGAAACCGATCAGCACCACGAAAATGTTCGGGTAGCCGACGCGCATCTGCTGAGCCACGAAAGCCATCACACCGCTGAATGCGAGGGTGAGCGCCAGTAAGCCGTATGTGTTGCGCAGGACGCGGCTAACCTCTAGCTGCTCAGCCTGCACGCTGTTGTGAACTGCGTAATCCTGTTCGCGCATGGCGACACTCCTGTTGGTTTGAAACGTTCAGTGGCAAAGATCATAACAGACGCTCTGTAACAAGCCATGCACAGAGTTTGACAGTGTGTTTCATTCAGGTATTATGGCGCCCGCAACGCAAACGGAGGTGTGGCCGAGTGGTTTAAGGCAACGGTCTTGAAAACCGTCGACTGTAACAGGTCCATGAGTTCGAATCCCATCGCCTCCGCCATCTTATGTACGACAAAGCCCTGATTATTCAGGGCTTTGTCGTTTCTGGGGATCGAGCTTTTTGCTCCACCCTGCCTAGATTGTTTCCGCATCTTGTTCGGTCATTTCCGCAACTCAACCTTTTCGGCCTCTCATCCGACCTTGGCGCTCAGGTGGATGAGGCTATCTTCAAAAGGCAGCTTTCGGCCAGAAGCAGCCTCTCAGGGCGGGGCAGAAACGGACGTCTGACAAAACACCTATTCGTCTTAAATACAATCCTAAATGGCGAACAGCACACCGATACGATCAGGGGGCTGGGGTGTCTTGCCTGTTACAAGGCATCGGACGGTGCCAACATAATCATCTATCACACAGACTGAGGAGATTGTGTGCGGCAACCTAGATCATCCAGCATCGTTTACTGATGGCAATCAGCCGCATATGATGCAGTCACTAAAAGACCATCAGCCCCAAGGGCCTTAGCAATGGAAGCTAATCGTAAATATCAGCGCTCACGACATCGCACTACTCAAACCCAGCTTATTGCTACCGCGATCACATCAGAACACGCACCTCACATCGCTAAATACCATGTGTGCCGCCGAACCGTTTGGGGGGCACGTCACTGCAGCGCTTCTCATCCGTTCAGAATAGCCGGCTCCAATCCGACAAAAAAACGCTGAGCGCTATATATGAAACTTCATGAAGTTAAGGCTCGCGAGTTGAACGGTAGAGATACCATTCACAGATTTAAGGCCCAATTCAAAGCCGCAAGCCTAGAGTGCTTAGCACTCCTCGAAGACTGCGCCATTGAACGAGTCTTTTGCGATTACCACGAAGATTACGTGGTCAAGTTTGTGGATGACGGAGAGATTTACTACCGCTTCGTACAGGTCAAAACAAAGACAAAACAGAACCATCTTTACAATATCCTAGAAATATTTGGCATCAAGAAAACCAAAAAAAATGGCCACGACTTACCCAACAGCTTTGCCGGCAAGATGTTGTTACACGTAGTTAACTTCGGTGACACTTGCCACTCTCTCGTCATCTTAACGAACATCAACTTCGACGATGATGTTGAAGGTTTGGTCAACGATGCACAATCCGGAAATATTGTATGCAAACACACGACAACGCTAATAGCTGAAACTAAAAAACTTGTACCAGGCCTATCAACAAAGGCCGACCAGGAAGTTCTCGACTTCCTGTCACGCCTAAAGCTAATGCCTCGCCAGCAAATCTTGAACGACGACGACGATAACTTCGTTTCAAGCGCACATAGTCAAATCTACAAATACAGTGAAATCAATTTGACTCCGAAGGAGATTCGGCTTTTGATCATACAGCTTCTATCATTAATAGAAGGCAAATCATCAGAAGAAATAAAGGGCAGCATGACCGAGGATATGCTTAATGATAAAGCGAGTGTGACCCTCGATGACATGCTCGACATCCTTGCCATTTCTCGACCTGCCTATTATCTCCTCAGGAACGGCGGCGACCCAAACGCTATTAAAAGCGTTTCGATTCTTCAACGCGTATTAAAGCGAAACAACTATAAAGAAGAAACGCTTAACTCATTTGCAAATTTTAAGTCGCAGTGGGAAACCTGGTATCGCGTTAATAGGCATACAATCCAAGAGCTAAAACTGCTTGAGCTTATGGATGAAATAACAAGTCTGACAGATAACTTGGCTGTTGGAAAAATAGACATGAAGACAATTACAGGCGCGGTCGTCAAGCTAACAATTAATCTTCGCGCACTATTGGGTCGCAATGACCTAACTGAAGAATTAGTTTTTGGAGCCGTACTGTCTGAAATCGTGAAAGGAGAGTCCTCATGAATTTCCGTGATGCTGTGGCTGCAGCAAACACTGAGTCCCAAAGTCTTAATTTCTCGTACTCGCCAAGAAACAGGTCTGACGTTTTGGGTAATGAGACTTTATTTCATATCCCGTTAATTGCACTGACCATAATTTTACTCGCTCGCAGCCAAGCAAAGCCTAAACGTAACGACATTGGTATGCTGGTTGGGCAGTGTTTTGAACAGAGCATTGCCAGTTTCAAAGGTTCAACACAAGAGCTAGGTTGGTCTGCGAACTTAAGAGTAAGAACAATTAAGGCGCTGACATTCTTGGAAGACACTGGGATGGTCGTCGTTAACAAACACAACTCTCGGATCGATGCCGCAGAGCCTGGCAAGAAATTCATCGACAAAGTTATGAGCGAAGAAAGCCATCTTTGCGTGGCGCTCTTAACCATCAAAAGATCATATAGAAATATTTGCAAAGAACGAGACATTGAGGCCAAACTAGATGAAATTTGAATCCCTGCAGTTCTTTGCAAGTCATGGTGGTGGGTGGGTTTCTCAAGAGCTGAGGTTTGGTAGATCTGTTACTCAGCTATTTGCCCTTAATGGAAGTGGGAAAACGCCGCTAATCCAATCCATCATGTTTTGTCTCGGATTAGACGTTCAGTTTCGTGAAGACATCATTCGGAATACTGGAAAGGTCGTCCTGCGAGTAAATATAAACTCCAACTTACTTTCATTTGAGCGGAAGGTAGGAGAGAAATACGACATCACCGTTAGCAGCGACGGCAGAACTATCAATCGCTTCTATAACGATGAAGACTTTTCCAGGTTCATGTTGGGCATCTTGAATCTAAGATCTGAGCGTCTGACTACTAATAGTGACACTGCTACAATTCCGTTTTTCTCGGCGATACTGCCACTATTTTATCTAGATCAGGACATCGGTTATTCGGACTATTACGTTCCGCCGCGACATAGCTTTATCAAAGCTCAGTATTCCGAAATGATTCGCCTAGCCGTGGACCTCCCTGCCAGAAGCTCATTCGACGCAGCCAAAAAGACGATCAATCTCAAAAAAGAGCTCGACTACCTGGATAAGACTATCACAGATAGCCGTAAGCTTATGGAGAGGCTACGCCAAGACCTCCCAGCCGCTCCACGACTTGAAGCAGATATTGAGCGTGATATTACCTCACTCAAAGCTCGTCTTGATGAATTGAAGACGACCAAGGACATTAAAAGCGAGACTTTAAACAGCTTCGACTTCTTGATTACCGATCTCCGTCGCCAGCACCGAGAGATAGCCTCACAGCATATAACCCTAGAGTCGAGGATTCGCAGTTCGTCTCAAATACGAGATGAGATCGACAGCGAAATCGAGACCCTGGATTTGAATGAAGAAGCTCGCCGTGCATTTATTTCGTTTAGCGAAATATGCACAACCCCCTCGTGCGGGATGTTTCTCGTCAGCTCTGACTCATATGGCAAAAGCCTGCTTTATCTCAAAGATCAGCTGAAAGACCTGGAAGCCGTGACCGTCGCGAATATACAGCAGGCTGAAGCTCTGCAGACCAAGATGACTTGGCTAGAAGGACAAATCGCTGATCTTTCCACAAAGAGAGGGATTGCAGAACGCGAAGCAGGGATTGAGATGTTCATTGAGGCGATCAGTAGAATTGCCTCCGAACTTTTCGAGTTAGAGCTCGAAAAAGGTCAACAACAGAAATACAAGAGCCAACAAAGTAAGCACCTCGAACTGCTGAATCGGCGAGAGGCGGTTCAAAACGAACTAGAGTCTCTCGGAAAAACCAGAGAGCAATCGCCGGACGTAATGCGATTCAAGCTCGCTTTAGCCGAGAAAATGGCCCGTTGGCTAGACATCTTAAACTCCAAGAACATCTCCAGAGAGATCCAGATCGACAGTGATCTAAAGCCAATTCTTGGGTCTGAGAAACTTGGGATCATCAAAGGTAGTTCTAAGGCTCGTACGGTGCTCGCATTCCACGCTGCGCTATTTGAAATTTGCACCGGCAATCCAACCTCGCCCTTCCGAACATTGATATTCGATACCCCTCGGCAGCAGGAGATTCACTCAGAGGATCTGGATGCGTACATCAAAGAGCTCAAAGTAGTGTCTCTAAAAAATAACGCTCAAGTTATCTTTTCGACAACCAGCTATCGCTTCGAGATCGATCCGGCAACGGATGAAGAATGGCTTCCAAAGTTTGGTGGTTTTGAACAGCCAATGTACCTCGGATATTTAAATAACATTCTGGACTCATAGTCTCTGAACTACTCCGGCAGTACGGCCTATGCCCCTTCATTGTACAAGGTGCTCCATGACAGCTTTGGTTTAGCTTCTCAGCGTTACCGGCCAGGTTGTTCTTTATGAAGACAGTAGTTCAGACGCGACCTTGAATCGCCCGTTAGTTTTTAGACGCAAAATGGCTGATTTTGGCGGTTTGCAGCCCTTCGCGACAGGCAGCAAACGGTCAGAAGCAGAATGGATTAGTCATAGTTTCCTTAGGCCACACCTAGTAACGCTGCTAGCTTTAACGTCTAGCCATGTACCTTTTTTGTACTATCCACCCCAGCTTGCCCACATCTCCTTCGTGACAAGCCAGATTTACGTGGGTAATGTACGAACAACTCTACACAGCCTCACGGGACGAAGATGAAGGTTTTTATTAGCTGGTCTGGCGAAATGAGCAAACGCGTGGGTGAGGCCTTCAAAAATTGGATACCCCACGTCCTCCAAACCGTTGAACCGTATTACACCCCCACCGACATCGAAAAAGGCACTCGCTGGTCACACGACATTGCCGCCGAGCTTGAATCATCGTCTGCCGGAATTTTTTTCGTTACACGCGAAAACTTAAAAAGCCCTTGGTTAGCGTTCGAGGCAGGAGCCATATCAAAGCAGGTTGATGATTCTTTGGTCTGCCCTGTATTGATCGATTTAGGCACCAGTGATCTAAACGGACCCCTCACGCAGTTCCAGGTCACTCCATTTCAGAAGGCCGAGATCAAAAAATTAATTCAAGCCCTCAACAAAGCCAACCCTGACAATGTTCTTAACGAGTCAATTTTGAACCAGGCTTTTGAGAAAAACTGGCCCGATCTAGAAGAGCACGTTTCCGAAATAATCCGCTCGACGAACCCCGACAGTGACGAGCAAGCCAAACGGGACGACCGAGAAGTTCTCAATGAGATTCTAGACCTAACGAGGTCACTAGCAATCCAGAAGACGGGAGGCTTCAAAACTCACAATGAACTCAATACACTAATTTCCAACTTCTTACTGAGCTTTGATGCCGTATTTAATGCCGACTGGGACCATACTATGATGTGCATTCAAGAAAGCAAGTTATTTTTCAGCCGAAATGGAACCTTTGTGGAGCCAAAGGTTGCTGATGAGGAGAACAACTGGTCGAACAGAGCAGTACTTCTGAAAAATTACAGAAAACTGTTAGAGTATATTGAGGCACATCAAGTAGATATCGTGACAACATTCCGATCATCAGTCATTACTTAGTACATAGCTGAGCTTACGTTGGAGCACTAGCCAAAAAAAGCCCTACAGCCCCCACAAATGTCAGGCTTTAGGACTTTTTTACATATCGAGATTATAGCTAATTTAGCACTAAGGGGCGTTGTTGGCGTACGATTAGCCACATTTAGCCACATTCTTGCCCCTTGAAATTTTCGAAAGTACCTTAGCCTTCCGAGCTACTAGAGAGGCATGTGCCCTTGCGTAGTAGTGATGCGGAGTTTTGGCTTGCCACTTTCATTGATATAGGGCTCAAACTCAATCTCTGTACCATCCGCAAACAGAATGCTGTAATCATTGTGCCCCTCTTCATTTACAGTTCCTGACCCTCCCATCCTTTTGAAAAGGTCTTGGAGGTAATCGTTCATATGAAGGTGGAACTCATCTATAGAGATTTTTGTTCTTGAGGCCTTTAACGCACGAAAAGCAGCTACTGTAGAACGCTGTATATAATATTCCGTATCTGGACCATTTAAAAGCAGCAACATAATTGCTTCATGTTCATCATCGCTAAACTGATCAAAAAGACTTTTTATCAAAGGGCTCGCAGTTTCTTGATTGATCTCAGACTTTGAATCTCTTAGCTCGTCCCTTACTTTTTCAGCGCATTCGACAAAGAAGCTTTTATAATGCATTTTTTACGTCATCCTTAAATATTAAAGTCATCCATCCAGCATCCTGGATCAGGTCTTGCAGCTCGAATTTTGCAGCTTGCCACGGCTGACAATAGCACGATCAGACCACATGCCAACAGCGATCTACTTCGCTGATTCGGAAAAATTCGCCGATTGTGGGTGCACCCGGGGGGCTGAGTTAACCGCATTGATTTTAGGGTGACATTGAGCCGCTGCAGCAGCCCTATATCGCTATGTGACGAGGCTAACTTGGGTTGCTATAAAAATAGTTAATTAAAATTCAATCGACTCCGCATACCCTCTTGTATGTCCCACACAAATTTCACCAGCCTAGTGGACGATATGATGGCGGTAGGCTATGGTGGTTTTCAAGATTTTTAACAAACATGTGCACCTGAAAATCTACAAATCTTTAGCAAATAAAACACCAGTCAACTTGGACAAGCTTAAAAAACTTGCCAGCTCAAAAATTATAACTAGTATCAATCTAAACATTATTCAACGTCAGCACCATAAAACTACCAGCTATGGAATCGCCAACCAAGTCCGGAGAGAGCACAAAATGGCAAATTACACGGAAACTGTAAAGAATGTAGCAAGGCACTCGGTTATCAGCAGCGCAGTTGAAGCATTGACAAAAAACCGAACAAACTCAACATTGGCGCGACGCTCATACGTTCGAGACGTAAAGCAGCATATCCTTAATAAGGATAATTCTTTTGACTCCATTGTGGCCACGAAGTTATCGACATCGACGATTGAAAGATGGGAGTCATTTTATGATTCAATAACACAATCTAGAAAGCCTGAAAATCTCAAGGTTGCATATTTATCAGGACCTAACCCAGAGAACGATTTGCGGGTATTTTGTAGTCTCGGACTTCTTCCAGAAAATATCTGGGCATTTGAGTCCGAAAGTTCCACGTACAGCGAAGCTGTTATTTCTGCACTGAACTCAGAATTCCCATTTATTAAAATAATTAATGGAGGGCTTGACGCTTTTGTCGAAGCCTCACCCCAGCGCTTTGACATAATATACTTGGATTTCTGTGGCCCTTTACCAAGTAGGGGGAAAAAACAAAAAACACTGACAGCCTTAACAAGAGTACTCGCAAAGCACTCACTAAATTCGCCCGGTGTTTTGATTACGAATTTTTCGTTGCCAACTGAGGCTCAGGACCCAGTTGGTAGAGCCTTGCTCGCCAAGTTAGTTGCATGCTACTTGTATCCAAAAAGCTTTATAGAAAGCGAAGACAGCGAAAATGATTTCACTGAAGGCCCTATCGCTCAGAGCCTCGATCCTAATGAATGGCATCAAGTTGTATCGGAAAACCTTGATTATTACTATGGGCAGTTTGTTACGCGCCTGCTAATAGATCACGCTAGCTTAATCTCGCCTTATAATAGGTTTCCTCAGCACAACTCTTTGTTTAGTAAATTTTTTGATGTCCGAGATATAGCTCCTCTCAAAAAATCCCTCGAAAGTCTTTTCCATTTCGACAAGGACGATGGCGGTGGTGATGTAATCATCGATCCTGACATGTATCCACTTCTTTGGACGCTCGCTGCCCTTGATAAAAACTTGAATAACAAGGATTTAAATTATCCGCAGTTTATCTTCCAAGATGAAGAGTTCTCAAACTATTCTGATCAGTTTCTCGCCCAGCTCGATATTAAAGGAAGCAAAAAAGAGCTGGTTGATAGCATTAAGCTCCTTTCATACTTGTTGTCCGAAGGTCAAGAGCAAAGTAAATATTTATCCGAACAGTTCAAAAGTATGTACGACTCACACAAGATTTTCGACTATCATCAATTTTGCGATCTTGTACTTTTTCATCAATCAATAGAGGCTCTTTTTAGGCAGGTTGCAACACCCTATCATGTAAATATCGAGAAGACGCTTAGATGGTCATACAAATCAAAAGACACCCCTATGTTTATGGACATGCTGGTGCTGGATGAATGCCGATATCTATACGATTGGATGCCTACTGTGGATATGTTTTCTAAAGCCACAAAGGAAATTGAACGTCAGCTAGCATATCGTTTTGCGCTTGATGCAGTCGCAAAACATCGTCGCTGGTACAATCCAGAGTATTTTTTTGGTACCGCTGTCGTTGATCAGTTTACGGATGGTTTTAAAGCCAAGACGTTGTCCCCACGTGAGTTCATACAAGGTTGTGATTAACTTGTTGCTGTGCACTTCAGCCAATCTATAAAAAAGCTCAAAAAACCTGCCCTTGTTAGCAGCTTCCCAAGCTGATAACGAGGGTACGACTCCCTACACCCGCTCCACTGTTTTCAAGGCCTCCGGCCTACCCCGCGTAAACTAGGTATCTGTTATCACATTCGTCATGCGGCGCATTGTACTTCTGTTTTCGCGTATTTATATCTTTCGTGACTATCTTACTTGGAATAACTGCGGTCGCGCGCAAGCGGCAGCTTCTGGCCGGAAGCGGCCGGCCGTGAGCGGCCGTTTCCGGCAAGAAACAACCATGTAGAATCGTTCATTCGCAGCCATGTCATGGTCAGAAATCGAAAATAACCTGCGGAAAAAAACATGGATTTGGTTCAGATCGCACCTGCGGCATACCACATAACGGACGACTACTGGCATCTTCTCAAAGCGGAGGACGGCGCTGTTTATATTCTCGTCGAATGTGAAGCGTCTTTCGTAAGTTACGAATGTCTGATCAAGCTGAACGCCGAGGAGTTGCGTGACTACCACGGCCTGGGCTGGTTATCCATTCAGTGCCTGGCTAATCGAATCAATTACTTCGTCGGTGATTACAACGAAAGAAAAATCACAGGACCATTGCTTGAAGCAGCCATTCAGGCATCGAAGCTCTAGTCATTTCATGGCGCTTGGTTAATGTCAGTCCGCACGCATGTAGACAACCACCATGTTGGAAACGGTTATCAATGAGCGGCTGCTTCTGGCCGAAAACAGCCGCATCTTGGCCACCACAATACCTGACTCATATCGATAGTAGCCGCAGCTTCAAAAACCTCTACTCCCTCCCTTCTTATGTACGACAAAGTCCTGACTATTCAGGGCTTTGTGGTTTCTGGCGTTCTAAATGCGTTCGTCAATTGCGTCGATCCAGGCGCTGCTTCCTTCACTTCAAGCTACAGATAACGGGCCTCTCAAGGCCGTGAAAGCGTTTTCAGACGCTCAACCAACGCCGCTTCAAAAATGACGTACAGCCTTTCAGCATCACCGGCACGCAAAACCCCACCGGTTTCCAACCCCAGCACGAAGCCATCCGCGCGAGCCCCCGCCTTTACTGCGATGATCATCGAGTCTGCCCGGACGATCTGCGCCAGAAGCCGATCAGCTTCACGCTGCATCTTTTCGTTCAACACTACGCCTTCCACTTCCTCACCCTGCATTCAATGCGACATCCAACAAATGATGTGATCAAGCCTACGCCGCCGATAACGGCGCCTCAAGCCGGACGCCAATGATCCTTTGCTATGGCAGCTATCAGGAACCTTTGAAGTGAACGACTCCGTTTTGTTTAGACTCAAAACGGGCAGTTCAATCGCGTTCAGCAGTCGCCAGCTCGATCATTCATTACCGGAGAACAATGCATGCCTCTCAGTGAGACCATTCACAGAGCGTTGCTAAGCGCAGAGGAACGCTCCTCTATCGCTGAAATTGAAGCTACAACCAATATTCTGCAGCTCGTCACACGCATGACCGGGACGCGCTTCGCGGCAATCGCAAAATTCACCGACACGGAATGGATCGTCTGTTCCGCCTACGATCCGATCGAGCTTGGGATCAACACCGGCGACACCCTGGAACTCGAGACCACACTTTGCAGTGAGTTTCGCAGAGACCCGCAGGTGCTTTTCGTGCCACAGATAAGTTGCGACGGCAGGTTTTCGACACGTCCCGTGGTGAAGCAATATTTGATTGAAAGCTACGCAGGGGCGCCTATTTTTCTACCCGACGGGCAACTTTGGGGCGCGCTGTGTGCATTGGACTCCAGGGCGGTCATTTTCGACGACCCGGATCTGGCGGACACGTTAGGCCTGTTCGCAAGACTGATCGGCTGCATCTTTTATTCGAATCTGACCGAGGCCGGCAGCGGCTACAGCAAGAACGGCTAAGGCGTGAGCGAATAACTAAAAAACAGCCCTGAATATTCAGGGCTGTTTCATTTGTCGCGTGGGTAAACTGACAAGGTGCCGGTACCGTGCAGGGACACCGAATCACGGCAGCAGCACTCACTCCAAGGAAGGCAGGAATCTGCAGTCGACCCCTCCCTGCTCCCTAAGGTTTGAAAAAATTGCGCCAGGTACTCACCTGTCGACCGCTAGTCACTTGTGGCGCTATCACTGTGAACTTACGTTGGCCGGCAGTCCTCTCCCACTTACATTCAGATGAAGCAAGGGGCAAGAGGTCATGAGAGCACTCACGTATCACGGCGCGCACAGCGTCAAGGTCGACACCGTTCCGGATCCGGTTATCGAGGACAATGACGACATCATCCTGCGAGTCACAGCAACGGCGATCTGCGGCTCCGACCTTCATCTCTACCGAGGAAAAATTCCAACCGTGGAGCACGGCGATATCTTCGGTCATGAGTTCATGGGAATCGTCGAGGAGGCGGGCTCGGCAGTGACCGCTGTGCAACCCGGCGACCGCGTGGTCATTCCTTTTGTCATCGCCTGCGGCAGCTGCTTCTTTTGCGCGATGGATCTGTTCGCGGCCTGCGAGACAACCAATACGGGGCGTGGGGCGATCATCAATAAAAAGGTAATACCACCAGGCGCTGCTCTCTTCGGCTTCAGCCATATGTACGGCGGAGTGCCTGGCGGTCAGGCTGAATACGTGCGCGTACCGAAGGCCAACACCGGGCCGTTCAAAGTGCCGGGGACGCTGTCGGATGAGAAAGTCCTGTTCCTTTCCGACATTCTCCCCACTGCCTATCAGGCCGTGACCAACGCCGGCATTGGTCATGGCTCGAGCATCGCCATCTATGGCGCGGGCCCCGTCGGTTTGTTGAGCGCGGCCTGTGCGAGGATGCTCGGGGCCGAGCAGATTTTCATGGTTGATCACCATCCTTATCGCCTGGCTTACGCGCAGAAAACCTATGGCGTAATCCCGATCAACTTCGACGAAGACGACGACCCTGCCGATACGATCATCCGGCAAACCAAAGGGATGCGAGGCGTCGACGGCGTCGTGGATGCGGTCGGGTTCGAAGCCAAGGGAAGCACGACGGAAACGGTCCTTGCGACTCTCAAGCTTGAGGGCAGTAGCGGCAAAGCGCTGCGTCAGTGTATCGCTGCGGTCAGACGTGGAGGTGTTGTCAGCGTCCCGGGCGTTTATTCCGGGTTCATTCATGGCTTCCTGTTCGGCGATGCATTCGACAAGGGTTTGACCTTCAAGATGGGGCAGACCCATGTGCACCGTTTCCTGCCTGAGCTCCTGGATCATATCGAAACGGGTCGTCTTGCACCGGAAGTCATCATCAGCCATCGCCTGTCACTGGAACAGGCCGCCGAGGGATATAAGATCTTTGATAAAAAACAAGAGGACTGCCGGAAAGTCATTCTGACTCCCGGTGACAACCACATCGCTGTGCCACAGACCGATAGCAGCGCAACACTGTTGACGACCTGAAGCCGGCGATAGGTGGACCAAACGAGTAAATCCGCGCGTCAAATGGCGTGCGGATTTATGCGTCAAGGCTGCCTTCGCCTCCCCGGGGCTGTGTTCGGGCGACGATGGCACACCTTCAGTGATAATCCTTGCCGGCGACCGCAAGCAGATAGGCCGCGTCCGCGTCCCTGCGCAGTTCGCGCAGTTCGGTCAGAGTCAACATCCCCAATCGATCCATCTCATCAGACTTGCGCAACAGTTCCTCGTGATAGGCATCGGGCGATTCCATGCGCAGCTCTCGATTTTCCAACGCCCGATACCAGGCATCCAGGGCATGTAGTCTTGATTCCTGCTCAAGTGTCAGCTGATTCTTGAAAGCGTTCATTACAGTCATCCCCGAACATTTCCCGGTTGAGTAACCGGTTTCTGCTCAGGTTCAAAAGATCTGACGAAAAACCGCAGCGCATCAGGCCTTATCACTCCACGTCCTGTTCAGGCGTGACATGGATCGCTGGAGTCATCTTGTCAGTGTCCTCAGCCCTGACCAACACATTGCTGTCCTCGTCAATCTGATACGGCACGTCAGCCTCTACCCCGTCGCTACCGGTCTTGACCACCACATTGGTGTAGCGCTTGCCATCCCAGCAGCGAAAAACCAGCGTCGAATTCTCCCCGCCAGAAAGCGTCGAGCCGAGGCTGCCGATGAGTCGGCTGTCGGCACCGGCGGTCAACACGCAGTTTTTGCCGGCGGTCAGCTTGCTGCGATCCCCTGCCATCAGCACACAGTCGTCGCCGGCGGTGAGTTTGCTGCGATCGCCTGCCGTCAGGTAACTGCTGCTACCGGCCAGGAGTTTGCTGCGATCGCCGGCGGTCTGGGTGCTGTCGGCACCGGCAGTCAGCTTGCTGCGATCACCCGCCATCTGGATGCTGTTGGCGCCGGCGATCAACGTGCTGCGAGAACCCGCTGTTTGCGAGCTGCCCTTGCCGGCGATCAACATACTTTTATGCCCGGCAATCTGCGTACTTTCATGCCCCGCAATCAGCGAGCTCTTATGACTGGCGATCTGGTTGCTGCCATATCCGGCCGTCAAGCTGCTGCGCATCCCGGAAGTCAGACTGCTGCCATACCCGGCAGTCAGAACGCTGTGCAGTCCACTGATCAGTGTGCTGCCGTAACCTGCGGTCAAATAGCTGCGAACGCCACTGGTCAAGCTGCTGCCGTAACCGGCGATCAGCGAGCTGTCTTGTCCGGCAACCCCGGTGCTGCCGTAACCTGCGGTGAGTGTGCTGTCGCGCGCCGCCATCTGGGTACTGCCATAACCCGCGGTCAGCGTGCTCTCGTAACCGGCGGTCTGCGAACTGCCGTAGCCGGCCATCAGCGAACTGCCAAATCCTGCGATTTCCGTACTGCCGTAGCCTGCGGTCAGGGTGCTACTGTCGAGTGCGGTGAGCGTGCTGCCATAACCCGCGGTCAGGATACTGTCGTAACCCGCGGTCTGGGTGCTGCCGTATCCGGCGATCAGGGTGCTCTCGTACCCTGCGGTCGAAGTGCTGCCATAACCCGCCGTCAGACTGCTGTTGAAGCCGGCGGTTTGCGTGCTTCCATAACCGGCAACCAGCGTGCTGCTGTAGCCTGCCGTTGAAGTGCTGCCATAACCGGTGGTCAGCGAACTTTGTTCCTGGGCGGTCTGCGTACTGCCGTAGCCGGCGGTAAGGGTGCTGCCATAGCCGGCGGTTTGCGTACTGCCATAACCGGCAATCAGTGTGCTTTCGTAGCCAGCGGTCGAAGTGCTGCCGTAGCCCGTGGTCAGCGAGCTGTTGTCCTGAGCGGTTTGCGTGCTGCCGTATCCGGCGGTCAGGCTGCTCTCATAACCCGTTGTTTGAGTGCTGCCATAACCCGCGATCAACGAACTGTTGAATCCAGCGGTCGAGGTACTGCCATATCCGGCAGTGAGGGAACTGTCTTCCTGAGCAGTCTGGGTACTGCCGTAGCCCGCGGTCAGGCTGCTTTCGTGTCCTGCGGTCTGCGTGCTTCCATAACCCGCGATCAGTGAACTATCAGGGCCGGCGGTGCTCGTACTGCCATAACCGGCGGTGAGCGAACTGCCTTCCTGTGCGGTCTGGGTACTGCCGTAACCGGCAGTCAGGATGCTGCCGTGTCCGGCAGTTTGCGTACTGCCATAACCGGCGATCAACGAGCTGTCGTAACCCGCGGTTTCGGTACTGCCGTAGCCTGCAATGAGGTCACTGCTTTCCTGGGCGGTCTGAGTGCTGCCATAACCCGAGGTCAGAATGCTTTTGTAACCGGCAGTCTGGGTGCTGCCATAGCCGGCAATCAGCGCACTTCCGTGACCGGCGGTTTGCGAGCTGCCGTAACCGGCAGTCACCATACTGCCGGGGCCAGTGGTGGCCGTGCTGCCGTAACCGGCGGTGAGATCACTGCCCTCTTGGGCTGTTTGCGTACTGCCGTAACCGGCGGTCAGGGAGCTCTCCTGCCCCGCAGTCTGTGTGCTGCCGTAGCCGGCGATCAGCGAACTGTCCGAGCCGGCGGTGCCCGTGCTGCCGTAACCTGCGGTGAGATCACTGCCGATCTGCGCGGTTTGCGTACTGCCATAACCGGCGGTCAGCGAGCTTTCTCCGCCGGCAGTCTGTGTGCTGCCGTAGCCGGCGATCAGTGAACTGTCGGAGCCGGCAGTGCTTGTGCTGCCGTAACCGGCGGTGAGATCGCTGCCCTCTTGGGCCGTCTGGGTGCTGCCATAACCGGCGGTCAGCGAGCTTTCTCCGCCAGCAGTCTGTGTGCTGCCGTAGCCGGCGATCAGGGAACTGTCGGAGCCAGCGGTGCCGGTGCTGCCATAACCGGCGGTGAGATCGCTACCCACCTGAGCCGTTTGCGTACTGCCGTAACCAGCGGTCAGAGAGCTTTCGCCACCGGCGGTCTGCGTACTGCCATAGCCGGCTATAAGCGAACTGTCCGAACCTGCGGTACTTGTGCTGCCATATCCGGCGGTGAGATCACTGCCCTCCTGGGCGGTTTGCGTACTGCCATAACCGGCAGTCAGCGAGCTTTCTCCGCCAGCCGTTTGCGTGCTGCCATATCCGGCGATCAGTGAACTGTCGGAGCCAGCGGTGCCGGTGCTGCCATAACCGGCGGTGAGATCACTGCCCTCCTGGGCGGTTTGCGTACTGCCGTAACCGGCGGTCAAAGAGCTTTCTTCGCCAGCCGTTTGCGTGCTGCCATACCCGGCAATCAGTGAACTGTCGGAGCCGGCGGTGCCGGTGCTGCCGTAGCCGGCGGTGAGGTCGCTACCGGTCTTGGCTGTCTGGGTGCTGCCATAACCCGCCATCAGCGAGCTTTCATCTCCGGCAGTTTGTGTACTGCCATACCCTGCAATGATCGAACTGTCGGACCCCGAAGTTCCGGTGCTGCCGTATCCCGCAATAAGCGTGCTGCTGTCTCCGGCGGTTTCAGTGCTGCCGTAGCCAGCTATGAGCTGGCTCTGACTGGCGCCAGTGAGCGTACTGCCATAAACCGCTGTTTCGAGCTTTTGCGTGGCCCTTACAGTTGTCCGGTGACTGATGATATCGGGAACACTGCCAGCAATAACCGGGAGCCCGGGAAGTGTCTCGATTGTCTCGGATTGCACTTCAGGAAACTCAAAAGTCTCAATCAAGTTCTTCGTCGACGCTTCATAATCAGCCGCATTATCGGCGATGTAATTCAATGCGCTACTTCGCGTTCCCACGTGAACGACTTCTGCACGGGAAAACTTGACGCCTTCGTCGTCCTCGAGAAATATCAAGTCGCATACCGCCACTTCGCACACAACCCATCGCGCATCCGCCTGCATGCTCAAATGGGCGTTTGTGCCTTCGCCCCAAAGCAACCCAGCCAGCCCATTTTCAAGTTTTCTCGTCGGCTCCCAAAACCTGCATTCCACCGGTCCTGAAACGGGCCATATCAGACCACAGTGGTCGGCCATGTTATTGGCGCATGTTCTCAGGACCAGCACTTTTTCGGTGTTCATTTTGCGATACCTTTACAACTTCAATCTCTAAAATCCTTTGGAGACAAACGTCCATAATATATTTCCATACTCGAAACCCACACAGGTAACAGCCCTCGAATTAACAGAAGAACTCGACTACGCAAACCTTGAACAATCATGAAACTCTTGAGAACCCGAAAACCTATGACTCCAGGCGAAGAGAGGGGCCGTATTGCCTTATCGAGGCGGCATGGGACATGATTGGGCGGATCCATACTTAAAAGAAGTAAAACGAAGTAGATTTCATCGATGATTAGAAATACTTAACATAAAACTCCAGCGCAAACATCATCCATATACGACAAAGCCCTGAATAATCAGGGCTTTGTGGTTTCTGCCAGACGCATCTCATGGCGGCAAATCAGAATGGCTTGTGCGTGATCAGCCACTACGCAGCCGCACGCTCATGCTCGCTTTCATGAACATAAACCCACGAGATTCCCGAAGGCGATGTGGGGTCCAGACGCATAAGCGCCGAATCGACTTTCTTCTTGGTGATTCCGTCTTTGACGAGATCGAAAACCGTAAGGAAGAGGTCGCCCGGCAGAGGCGTGATCGAAAGATTGATGATGTGCGATTCGGGGCTGCCAACACGCTTCCCGTACAGCCCCCAAAGTCGCTCCCAGTAGTCCGCCCGATCCATGATCTGACCGTCCGTGAGCACTACTCGGAAGTCGCTCGCCAGCGCATCGTACAAGGGTTTGATGGCACCCTCGGATTGCGAAGCCACACCGCGTGACCACGGAAAAAAGAGGTTGTACCAACGGTATACCTCTGCTTCGACGAGCGCGCTTTTATCGGATGTTTCGGGTACTCGGCTGATTGCCATCTGTGTTCTCCTTAACAAGCAAAAGGTGGCGGGCACTGCGTTACAGACCGGGAGTCTGGATACACATTCGCCAGAGCGATACACCGCGCCTTATTCAAGATCCTTCCTGAAATCAACACTTCAATAGTTCCTGGTAGCTCCTGTCACTTCATCGACCAAGCCACAAAAGTAGTCGCTTGGCTGTCGGGCTGCATTGAGAGCTGACCAACGGTTTTATTCACGCACCATGACGAGTTCGAATAGTTGGCAATGACGCAGATCACCAGATTCCCTGCACAAACCGGTCACGCCCCAGCGCTTTGGCGTTGTACAACGCCTGATCTGCGAGTCCAAACCCTCGCCAGGCTTTCAAGATCTGCTTGCTTTGGAACATCATCAAGCCAACTTTCTGACGCCTGTTTCACGACCCTTTGTGGCCATTTCGCCAGGCATAAAATTTTGGCACTTTTGCACAACAAGTTGACATCCAAAAGCATGCCATGGGTCACCGATATCATTAGAGTATGCGCCCTTAAAAAGGAAAGGACTCTTGATGACTCAGTCACTCTCACGGCGCGTTGTGGCGATTACCGGCGCCCTGGGGAATCTCGGCGAGACCCTGGCGGACATGGCCGCAGCCCAGGGCGCGGATCTGGTGCTGATCGATCAGGCAACGATGGCAATGCCCTCCTCGCACAATCGACTGGTGCTGTCCGGCATTGATCTGACTTCCTTTGCCGATTGCCAGAAAGTCGCCAGCCAGATCAACCGCTATTTCGGGCGCCTCGATGCATTGGTCAATGGCGCCGGCGGCTATGCCTGGGAACCGTTATTGGGCGGTGCGCTAGAGGCCTGGGATCGGCTCTATTCGCTGAACCTCCGCACCGCATTGAACGCCAGCAAGGCGCTGCTGCCCTTGCTGCTGCAATCCCCGGCGGGTCGCATCGTCAATAT
Organism: Pseudomonas sp. NPDC087803; assembly: GCF_044742995.1. Lineage (NCBI taxonomy): Bacteria > Pseudomonadati > Pseudomonadota > Gammaproteobacteria > Pseudomonadales > Pseudomonadaceae > Pseudomonas > Pseudomonas sp. NPDC087803. The sequence goes on along the minus strand of NZ_JBIUVO010000002.1, from coordinate 52,900 downwards.
CGGCGCGAGCATGGCGGCCAAGGCCGGACTGGGCATGGGCGCTTACGCTGCGTCGAAATCCAGCGTACTGCGCCTGACCGAAAGCCTCGCCGAAGAGCTCAAGGACATGAGCATCACGGTCAATGCCGTGCTGCCGAGCATTCTCGATACCCCACAAAACCGCGAAGCCATGCCCGACGCCGAGCACCAGCGCTGGGTGACACCGGCGCAACTGGCGGCGGTCATTCTGTTTCTGATTTCGGAACAGGCTTCGGCCGTCACCGGCACCGGCATTCCGGTGATCGGACGCATGTAGGGTCTATTGACGCCGCGCGCCTTGGCGACGTCGCTTTCTTCACCTTTCGGAAAAGCAAGATCACCGGATTACCGGACTTCCCCTCCCCCCATGCGACCCGCCACTTCCAGCGCTGCTTTCGTTAACCACGTCCTTGATGTCGCCGAACAATACGGCTGCGATGGCGACTGGCTGTTGCACCAGACCGGGCTCTCACGCGAGCAGTTGTCCGACTCGATTGTGCGCATCCCCATGCGCCAGTTGCGGGCCTTGCTGGAACTGGCGGCACTGAGCAGCAACCTGCCGCATTTCGGTCTGTTGGTCGGCGCTGCCGTGCGCCCCGGCACCTACGGTGTGCTGGGTTATGTGCTGATGACCAGCGCGACGCTGGGCGAGTCGCTGAACATGATTCTGCGTTTCGGCAAGATCGTTTACGACAGCCCTTCCAGTCAGACCCGGATCGTCATCGGCGATGGCCGCGTCACCCTCGAAGATCAACGCATCAGTGAACTGGAGCCTTACTGCGCCCTGCATCAGGAAGCCTTGATGGTCGGCTGGGCAGCGTTCGGCCGCTGGTTGATCGCCAGTAATCAGCCGATGCTCGAAGTCCGGATGATGCATTCGGCACTCGGCGAGCCGGCGTTGTATGAACACTTTTTTGGCTGTCCGGTGCAGTTCGAGGCCGGGAGCAACGCGCTGGTGTTTGCCGAGTCGACACTCTCGACACGAATCCAGGGCGCCGACCCGCGCATGCATCGCAGCATGCTACTGGAAGCGGACTGGCAGTTGTGTCTGACCTACCCGGCATTTTCCGTGACCGATCGCTTGCGCGCGCTGCTCACCGAACAATTGCCGACCGGCGATTTCAGCTTGAAAAGCCTGGCCCGGCAGTTGGCGATTTCGCCGCGCACCTTGCAGCGCAAACTGGCGGCCGAAGGCGAAAACTTCAATCAGGTACTGGAAACCATGCGCATGGAACTGGCCGACCATTACCTGCGCCGCACCGAGACCAGCATCATGAACATCGCCCTGATGCTGGGCTACTCGCAGGCCAGCTCTTTCAGCCATTCCTTCCGCCAGGCACGCGGGATCTCACCGGTGGATTACCGCAAGTTGCTGCGGGACCGATAATCCACGACTGGCCTATAGCATGATTGTTCTGCGCTGAATCAGTAATTCTGACACCACCCAATTAAACCTGTGGGAGCGGGCTTGCTCGCGAAGAGGCCATGTCAGGCACTTCAAGTATTCACAGACACACCGCTTTCGCGAGCAAGCCCGCTCCCACATTGGCCGGCGCTGAGTCAGTGGTTCTGACATCACCCAATTAAAACCGTGGGAGCGGGCTTGCTCGCGAAGAGGCCATGCCAGGCACTTCATATGCTGAATGACACACCGCTTTCGCGAGCAAGCCCGCTCCCACATTGGTCGGCGCCGGGCCAGTGGTTCTGACACCAACCACAGGGGCTGGGCCTATGGCTGGCAGTAGAAACAGCGCGGGCTATTTGACCAGGCGTTTTTCCCTGGACGGTCGGTAACCGAAGAACGCGCTGTAGCATTTGCTGAAATGGCTCGGCGAAACGAAGCCGCAGGCCACCAGCACTTCCATCTGTGACAGCTCGGTGTGTTGCAGCAGGCGCCGGGCTTCGGTGATGCGCAATTCCAGGTAATAGCGCTGCGGCGTGGTGCCCAGTTGCTCCTTGAACAAGCGCTCCAGCTGCCGCCGCGATCGGCCGGCGTACACCGCCAGTTGCTCAAGTTCCAGCGGTTCTTCGAGGTTGGCATCCATCAGTTTGACCACCTCGCGCAGCGGTGCACTGACGCAGAGGTTTTCGTCCGGTTTGATCCGTCGGTACCGCGACTCCTCGAACGCCAGAATGTCCTCGATGCCTTCGACCAGCGCCTTGCCGTGCAGGCTCTTGATCCAGTCCAGCGCCATATGAAAAGCCCCCGACGGACTCGACGCCGTGAGCCGGTCGCGATCAATCACATACGGTTCACTGCTGACCTGGGTGGCTTTGGCAATTTCCGTCAGCGCGGGACGATGTTCCGGGTGGATCGCGCAACGATAGCCATCGAGCAATCCGGCGCGGCCGAGAAACCACGCACCATTCCACAATCCGGCCAGACTGACGCCGCGTTCCGCAGCCGCGCGCAGCAGGCTGATCAACTCCTCGCTGGCCTTCAGCTCGGTGCGGTAGCCGCCGCACACCACCAGCAGGTCCAGCTGCGCAAGACTGCCCACGTCAATTAGCGCATCTGGACGAATCACCAGCCCCAGATCGCTGATCACCTCACCTTCGCCCAGCCCGAACGTGCGCGAGCCGAACAACCCGGCGCGCAACAGGTTGGCGGTGATGATGGTGTCCAGCGCCTGGGTGAAGGCCGGCAGCGAAAAGTGTTCCAGCAACAGAAAACCGGTGCGGGTGATGCGGGTCGCGGCAGATTGCTCATTCAGATAGCGGAGGTTTTTGCCCTTCATGCCTCCGCTGAATTGACGTCGTTCGATCAAGGTCTGGCCCATCGGTCATGTTGTTATGCGCCGATAGTTGGCTCGATGGGCCAAAGAGTCAATCACGCTTGCGGCTGATGACTGGTCACGCAGTGAATCCCGCCGCCACCGGCCGCAATTGCGTCGATGTTCAGCAACTCGACTTTGCGCTCCGGATACAGCTTCGACAGCAGGTCGTAAGCCTTCTGGTCGGCCGCCTTGTCGCCGAATTCCGGGGCGATGATCGCGCCGTTGATCACGAAGTAGTTGATGTAACCGGCGGCGAAATCCGGATTGTTCTGGTTGAACTTGCTCTTGCGCGGCTTGAGCGGCGGCGAAATGGTGTGAATCTGCAGTTTGCGACCGTCAGCATCGGTGGCGTTTTGCAGAATCTCCAGGTGCGCCAGCGTGACTTGGTGATCGTAGGATTCAGGGTCGCTGTCGAGGTTGGCAATCACCACACCGGGCTTGATGAACCGCGCATAGAAATCGACGTGAGCGTCGGTGATGTCCTTGCCCTTGATCCCCGGCAGCCAGATGATTTTGCGCAGGCCCAGACGCTCCTTCAATTCCGCCTCGACCTCGGCCTTGCTCCAGCCCGGATTGCGGTTGCTGTTGATCCAGCTGCTCTCGGTCATGATCCCGGTGCCGTGACCGTCGACTTCAATGCCGCCGCCCTCGCCCACCAGCTCACTGCGCAGGTAAGTCGCCTGTGCGTCGGCCGCCACTCGCGCGGCGATTTTTGCATCCTTGCTGTGCCGCTGTTTGTCGCCCCAACCGTTGAAATTGAAGTCCACGGCGCCGAGTCCGCCCTTGTCGTCGATGACAAAATTGGCGCCGATGTCGCGCATCCAGATGTCGTCGAGCGCGGCGGTAATGTAGGTGACGTTGCGGGTGCCGCAGTACTCTTCGGCGAGGCTGCGTTCGCCGCTGCGACAAAACACCGTGAGCGGTTGATAACGGGCAATGGTGCGGGCGATGCGGCCCAGCGCAGCCTGCACATCCGCGGTGAAATCTTCCCAGATCGCATCCTGTGCGCCGAAAGCGATGAAGGCGCGCTCGTGCTTGTCGCCCTCGTCGGGCATAAACCAATCCCCCGCGCTGGCCGCCAGCAATTTGCCCGGCGTCAGGCCAAGGCCCATGACCGCGGCGCTGACACCTGCAGCGACCGATACCTGTTTTATGAACTCACGACGCGTCGACATATCTGGATTTCCTGAAAGGGCCGGCGACCGGGCGCCGGCGGTTGAATCATGGCTGAGTAGCGGTTTTGAATTTGGTCCAGGTGCGCATCCGTGCCCGCATGTCGGCCTGAGGGATGTCCTTGCCCGGAATCAAACGAGCATAGGTCGCCTCGTCGAGGTAGATGTCCGGGTTGTTGCGCATCGCCGCATCAACGCTGGCCCGTGCCTTGGCATTGGAAGTCGGGTAACCGGTGAAGTTACTGATCGCCGCCATGTTCTGCGGACGCATCACGAAGTTGATGAACGCGTAGGCGTATTCCGGATACCGGGCATCGACCGGAATCGCCATGGTGTCCATCCACACCGTGGTGCCCTCGCGAGGGATGCGGTACTCGAATCGAGTGCCCTTGCCGGCACTGTCCGAGGTGCGCTGGGCCTGGGTCATGTCGCCGCTGTAACCCAGCGACAGGCACAGGTTTCCGTTGACCAGATCGGTCACCGGTTGCGACTGGAACTTGCGCACGTACGGCCGCAGCTTCATCAACAACTCACTGGCCGCTGCCAGATCCGCCGGTTTCGCGCTGCGCGGATCACGCCCCAGGTAATTGAGCACCACCGCCAGCACTTCGTCCGGCGAGTCGATCAGCGAAATTCCGCAGTCGGCAAACTTTGCCGCCAGCTCCGGTTTGAACAGCATGTCGAGGCTGCTGACCGGTGCGTCGGCCATGCGCTGCTGGATCTGCGCCGCGTTATAGGTCAGGCCGATGGTGCCCCAGGTGTAGGGCACGGTGGCTTGGCTGGAGTGTTCGTAATGGCTGCGCAGTTTCTGCAAACCGGGTTCGATGTCGGCCAGCGCCGTCAGCTTCGATTGATCCAGCGGCATCAGGCTGCCGGCGCGCATCAGGCGCTCGGCGACGGTGTCGCCGGGGAAGATCAGGTCATAACCGCTGCCGCCAGAGAGCATCTTCGCTTCAAGGGTTTCGCTGCCGTCCATGACGTCGTAAATCACCTTGATCCCGGTTTCCGCGGTGAAGCGGCTTAGCGTGTCTTCGGCAAAATAATCGGCCCAGTTGTACAGCCGCAGGGTTTTGTCCTCGGCATGCAGTGACGGGATCACACAAGTCAGCGCCAGACCCAGCGCGCTCAGCAGTCTTTTGTGGTGCGTAGCCATGTTCAAACCCCTTGAGTGTTCCAGCGTGCATGCAGGTGGCGACCGTCCTGACTGAGCAGCGCGCCATACATGTCCGGCCGCCGGTCACGGTAGATGCCCCAACTCAGGCGCTCTTCGCGCATCGTGTCGAGATCGAGGCTGTGCACCCATACGCCGCTGCTGTCGCGGTCGGCTTCGGCGAGCAACTGGCCTTTGTGATCGCTGATGAACGACGAGCCGTAGAAGCGCATTTGCAGCGACGGATCGGTGGTCGCTACCTCACGCCCGACCCGGTTCGCCGCCACCACTGGCAGCAGATTGGCGGCAGCATGACCGCGCATGGTCATCTGCCAGTGATCGCGGGAATCCAGCGCCGCGCAACCCGGCTCAGAGCCAATGGCCGTGGGGAACAGCAACACTTCAGCGCCCATCAACGCCAGGCAACGCGCGGTTTCGGGAAACCACTGATCCCAGCAGATACCCACCCCGAGGCGACCGAACGCGGTTTCCCAGACGCGGAAACCGCTGTCGCCGGGGCTGAAATATTCCTTCTCCTGATAGCCGATGGCGTTGGGGATGTGGGTCTTGCGATACACCCCCGACAGACGCCCGTCGGCATCGGCCACGCTCAACGAATTGAAACAGGCGTTGCCGGCCTTTTCGAACCAGCTCAGTGGCAACACCACGCCCAGCTCTTTGGCCAGCGCGGCGAAGCGCTGCAGCACACGGCTGTCGCGATATTCCTCGGCCAGCGCCAGATGTTTGTGACTCTGTTCGATGCAGAAATACGGCGTGGCGAACAGCTCCTGCAACAGGATCACCTGCGCGCCCTGCGCGGCGGCCTCACGCACCAGTTGCTCGGCCTGATCGAGGTTGCGCGGCAGGTCCCAGGTGCACGGCATCTGGGTGGTGGCGATGGTCAGATGGCGCATCGCTCAACCCTCCAGCGGCCAGGCGGGTTGCTGCTGGGTGATGCAATGCACCCCGCCGCCGCCATGGGCCAGATGATTGATGCGCACCGGCACCACTTCGCGTCCGGGGAACGCCTGCGCCAGCACTTTGGCCGCCGCCTCGTCGGCCTCGATGCCGTAGGCCGGCATGATGATCGCGCCGTTGGCGATGTAGAAGTTGGTGTACGAGGCGCAGAACACTTCGGCGTCGCTGTCCACCGCTTCGCTGGCTTCGAACAGTTCGATCAGCTCGAACTTGCGCCCTTGGGCGTCGGTCGCCAACTCCAATGCGCGGCGGTTTTCCCGCACCACTTCGGCGTACACCGAACTCTGGTCATGCGTCGCATCCACCAGCAACACACCGGGACGGGCGAAGGCGCAGACGCCATCGACGTGGCCGTCGGTCATGTCGCCGGTGACGTAATCCGGATCGCCCGGCAACCAGATGGTTTTCTTCACACCGAGCAAGCGGCTGAAGATTTCTTCCATCTCGGCCTTGCCGATGCCCGGGTTGCGATTGGGGTTGAGCAGCACCGATTCGGTGGTGATCAGCGTGCCCTCGCCATCGACATGAATCGCCCCGCCCTCGTTGCTCAGCGGCGTGCCGAAGCATTCCAGCCCGAGATGATTGAGTGCGCGCCGCGCCAGGCTCTCATCCAGCTCATGCGCCGACTTGCCGCCCCAGGCATTGAAGCGCCAGCTGACACCGGCCAGCCCCTGCTGTGGGTGGCAGACGAAGCTCGGGCCAGAGTCGCGGCACCAACTGTCGTTGACCGCCAGCGGGATCAGCTCGATGTTCGGCCCGCACAGGGCTTTGGCGCTCGCCAGCGCCGACGGATCAACGACCATTTTCACCGGTTCGAAGCGGGCGATGGCGTTGGCGACCCGGGCGAAATCCTCTTGCACCAGCGGCAAGGTCACCCGCCATCCCGATTCCCACAGCGCCTGGTTATGCGGCCAGACCATCCACGTCGCGGCATGCGTCACCCATTCGGCAGGCATCATCCAAGCGTTGTTGTTATTCTCGTTGCGCGGCATGACAGGCACCTCTCGATTAAGCCATTGTGTTCAATGGAAATTGCCGTGATTTGGCGTGAGGTGAATGCTACGGAGCTGAAACCGCGCAAACAAACGATGGATTTTGCGTAGAACTGATTAGAGGAACTTATCGTTATGCTCAAACACTGGCCGCCGCTCAGCTCCCTGCGCGGCTTCGAAGCGGCAGCACGCCTTGGCAGTTTTCACAAGGCTGCCGATGAGTTGAGCCTCACTCAGTCGGCGATCAGCCAGCAGATCCGCAGCCTCGAGGCGTACCTCGAACAGCCGCTGTTCTTTCGCAACGGTCGCAGCGTGTCGCTGACCGATGCCGGCCACGATCTGCTCAGCACCACCCAGGCGATGCTCCAGCAACTGGCGGTCGGCATCCGCCGTCTGGGCCAATATCAGAAACCCAATCAACTGGTGCTCAACACCACGCCAGCGTTCGCCCGGCATTGGTTGCTACCGCGTCTGGCGGATTTTCGCCGCCAGCATCCGCAGGTCGATCTGTGGATTTTCAGCACCGATGAAGTGCCGGACATGACCACTCAGACCATCGACTTGGCGGTGCGCGATGACATCAGCTCCCAGGCGGAGTGCAGCTTCAAGGTGCTGCATGCCGACCGCCTGTTTCCGGCGTGTCATCCCAGCGTTTTGGCGCAACCTGCCGCGCAACGCACCACCCTGCATGGCGAACGGGAAATGGACTGGAGCCATTGGGCGGTGGAGGCCGGGGTCGACGTCGGGCAACAGGATCAGGGGCTGAATTTTTCCGATCCGGGCTTGCTGCTGGACGCGGCGTGCTCAGGCCTGGGGATTGCGTTGGTCAGCCAGTTGCTCAGCCGCCAGGCGCGGGACACGGGGTTGCTGCAGCCGTTGGTGGCGCAAACCATTCGTGGCCCGAACTGGGCGCTGCTGAGCCATCGCGACAGTGAGAATGATCCGATGGCGCGCAGCTTCAGCGAGTGGCTGATCAATAATCTCGACGCTCAATGACCGGTGCGTGCTGCGCCATCAGCTCGCTGATCCAGTCGATGAACACCCGCAGTTTCAAGCTGAGATGCCGGTTCGGCGGGTACGCCACATAAAGCGGCATCGGTTCGAGCTGCCAGTCCTCGAACAGCGGCACCAACTCGCCTCGGGCTTGATGCGCGTCGGACATGTACGTGGGTAACCAGAGCACGCCCATACCGGCCAGGCCTGCAGCTAGATAGGCGTTGCCGTCATCGACGGCGAGCACGTGGCGGCCCTTGATCTGCAGGTGCTCGCTGCCATTGTGCAAGGCGTAGGGCACCGGTTTGCCGGTGCGCGCCCAGAGAAAGCCGACCACCCGATGATGCGAGTCTTCCAGCTCGCGTGGATGCCGCGGCGTGCCGGCGCGGGCCAGATAACTCGGCGCGGCAAATACCCCGAGCTGAAGATCGGCGACCCGCCGCGCCATCAGTGACTGATCGAGCAATTCGCCGCCGCGCACCACGCAATCGACGTTCTCATCAATGATGTCGACGATGCGATCGCTGACGCCCATGTCGATCTGAATATCCGGGTAACGCGCGTGAAACTCAGGCAATGCCGGCATCAGAATCAGCCTCGCCAGCGGACTTGGCACATCGACGCGCAAGCGCCCCCTGGGCAGCGCCGACGCGCCGGCCAGGCTAGCCTCCGCGTCGTCCATGTCCGCCAGCAGCTTGATCACTCGCTCGTAATAAATCGCGCCATCGGCAGTGACGTTGACCTTGCGTGTGGTGCGGTTGAGCAACTTGACCCGCAGCCGTGCTTCCAGCTGCTGCACCAGTTGGGTCACGGTGGTCTTGCTCATGTGCAGGGTCTCGGCAGCCTTGGTGAAACTCCCCGCCTCGACCACCCGGGCGAAGGCCTGCATTGCATCGAAACGATCCACTTTTCAGCTTCCTGATTGTTTGGAATTTGCAAACAGTGAACGCCAAGGTTGCGCGTTTATCGCGGCCGCGCAAGTCCCTACAGTCACTCCATCGTCAACGACCAGACAATGATGGAGACACCCATGACCCAGCGCGACGTAGTTTTCCCGCCAGCCCGCCATGCGCTTTACGAGCGCCATCGCTATTCACCGGCAATTCGCTCCAATGGTTTTCTGTTTGTCTCGGGACAGGTCGGCAGCCGTGAAGATGGTTCGCCCGAGCCGGATCTGCAGGATCAGGTGCGCCTGGCCTTCAACAACCTCAATGCGATCCTCGATGCCGCCGGTGGCAGCTTCGCTGATGCGGTCGACGTCACGGTGTTCATGGTCGATCCGCAATCGACCTTCGAAACCATTTGGGAAGTGGTACCGGAGTTCTGGGGCAGCGCGCCGTATCCGACGATTACTGCGGTCGGCGTGACTTGGCTGGCCGGGTTTCAGTTCGAAATCAAAGTGATCGCCAAAATTCCCGTGTAGGCGCTGCGGCACGCTGCGATCTTTTGATCCTCAATCGAGACGCAAAGATCGCAGCCTCGTTTCACTCGACAGCTCCTACAGGGGTTTTCGTGATCACCGCGGCAGTGAACGATCCTGAATCACCAGTCTGTAGGAGCTGCGGCACGCTGCGATCTTTTGATCCTCAATCGAGACGCAAAGATCGCAGGCTCGTTTCACTCGACAGCTCCTACAGGTTTTTTAGTGATCAGAGAGTTGGAGAACTACTGATTCGAGCGAGCCACTGGCATGAAACGTGGCGTAACACACCGCCAGACTTCGCGGCTGGTCTTTAACCGCCAGCCCGCGTACAACCTCGCCGTTTCGTCTAACCTGATTGAGCGCCCGAGCGCGACACCTCGCGCCTTGGCACTTAGAATGCGACGCTCATGAAACGGAGATTTCCATGCTCAAACGAACCCTGGCACTGACTGCTGGTCTGGCCCTGTCTTTTTCTGCTCTGGTGGCGCATGCCGCCGATGTGTTGCGGGTCAGCGCGATTCCCGATGAAGCACCGACCGAATTGCTGCGCAAGTTCGAGCCGCTGGGCGCGTATCTGGAGCAGCAGTTGGGCATGAAAGTGCAGTTCGTTCCCGTGGCCGACTATCCGGCGGTGGTCGAAGCGCTGGCGACCGATCGCCTCGACATGGCCTGGCTGGGCGGCTTCACCTTTGTTCAGGCGCGCCTGAAGACTGAGGGCGAAGGCAAAACCCCGGTTATCCCGCTGGTGCAGCGCGAGCAGGATGCGCAGTTCACCAGCAAATTCATCAGCGCCGACCCGAACGTCAAGAGCCTGGCCGACCTCAAGGACAAGACCTTTGCCTTCGGCTCGGTGTCGTCGACATCCGGCAGCCTGATGCCGCGTTATTTCATGCTGAAGAACGACAACATCAAACCTGAAGACTATTTCAGCCGCGTCGCCTACTCCGGTGCGCATGACGCCACCGTGGCCTGGGTCCAGGCGGGCAAGGTCGATGCCGGTGTGCTCAACGCCAGCGTCTGGCAGAAACTGGTGGACAGCGGCAAGGTCGATACCAGCAAGGTCCACGTGTTCGCCACCACCCCGGCCTACTTCGATTACAACTGGACCGTGCGCGGCACCCTCGACCCGGCGCTGGCGGCGAAGATCAAAAAAGCCTTCCTCGACCTCGACCCGGCCAACCCCGAGCAGAAGAAGATTCTTGATCTGCAGGCGGCCAGCCGGTTCATCGACACCAAACCCGAGAACTACAAGGGCATCGAGGAAGCCGCTCGCGCTGCCGACCTGCTGAAATGACCCTGAGCCTCAAACACGCCAGCCTGCACCACGCCAACGGGGTCGACGCGTTACGCGGCGTTGACCTGCAGATTGGCGTGGGTGAACAGGTAGCGATCATCGGCCCTTCCGGGGCTGGCAAGTCGAGTCTGTTGAATCTGCTGGCCACCGCGTTGCGCCCCAGCAGCGGTGAAATCGAGGTGCTGGGCGAGCGTCCCTGGCACCTATCCGCCCATCAACGGCAACGCCTGCGTGCGCGCATCGGTCTGGTTCACCAAGCGCCGCCGCTGCCGCCGCGCCAACGGGTGGTGACGGCGGTGCTGGCCGGCAAACTCGGGCAGTGGAGTCTGGGCAAAAGCCTGCTGAATCTGCTGCATCCCACGGACATTCCCGGCGCCCGTGCGGCCCTCGCCCGGTTGGATCTGGGCGACAAACTCTTCGCTTACTGCCAGCAATTGTCCGGCGGCCAATTGCAGCGCGTGGGCATTGCCCGGGTGCTGTATCAGGCGCCGGAGGTTCTGCTGGCGGACGAACCGGTGTCGGCGATGGACCCGGTGCTCGCCGGGCACACCCTGTCGATCCTCGCGCAGCACGCGCGGGCGCACAACGTCACACTGGTGGCGAGCCTGCACGCGGTGGAACTGGCGCTGGCGCATTTCCCGCGGGTCATCGGCCTGCGCGACGGCCAGATCCTGTTTGACAGCCCAGCCGAACAGGTCAGCCGCGAAATGCTCGACACGCTGTACGCCAACGAGCAATTGCAAAGCCCGACGACGCCCAGTGCGCCGCTGATTGTGCAGATCCCGCGATGCTGAGGGCCGATTCACGCGACCCGGCCGCCGCGCCGCGATTGTTGCTGACGCTGCTGGCGCTGGCCTTGCTGTGGCCGGGGATCCAGCTCAGTGAACTGGATCTTGGGGTGTTGCTGCACAGTGACAGCCAGACCGAAATGGGCCGTTTCATCTCCGGATTCTGGCCACCGGCACATGACCACGATTTTCTCCAGTTGCTGCTCAAAGCCACCCTGCAAACCCTGGCCATCGCCACCGCCGGCATGGCTCTGGCGCTGCTGCTGGCGGTGCCGGCCAGCCTGATTGCCAGCCGCGCGCTGTCATTGTCTGCGGCGTCCCGGAGCGGCATTCCCAGTCGGGTCGGGCGCTTGTTGCGCTGGCCGGTGCGCGGGCTGCTGATCTTCTTGCGCAGCGTGCCGGAGATCGTCTGGGCGCTACTGTTTGTGCGTGCCGTGGGCCTCGGCCCGGCGGCCGGTGTGTTGGCGATCGCGATCACCTACAGCGGCATGCTCGGCAAGGTTTACGCGGAAATTTTCGAATCCACCGACCAGCGCCCGGCTCACGCCTTGATGCAGGCCGGCAGCGGACGGCTCGCGGCATTTGCCTACGGGATTCTGCCGAATGTCGCGGCGGAATTGCTGTCGTACACGGTGTATCGCTGGGAGTGCGCGATTCGTGCCTCGGTGGTGATGGGGTTTGTCGGCGCCGGTGGCCTCGGCCAGCAGATCGACCTGTCGTTGCGCATGTTCGCCAGCGGTGAAGTGGCGAGCATGTTGCTGACCTTCCTGATTCTGGTGCTCGGTGCCGATCAACTCAGCCGCCTGCTGCGCTGGAGGCTGACATGAATCGCCTGATCAATCTGTTGCTGATGGTCGCGATTGGCGTCGCGGTCATCGCCTCATTCGGTTACCTCGAACTCGACCTCGGTGAACTGGGCAGCGCCACCAGCCTTAAGCAGATGGGCGCCTATGCGCAGCGTTTTCTCAGCCCGGACCTGAGCGCCACGCACTTGCAGGCAATCCTCAAGGGTTCGCTGGAAACCCTCGCCATGTCGGCCCTCGGCACCCTGCTCGCGGCGGTGTTCGGCATCCTGCTGGCATTGCCTGCGGCCGGGCGTTTCGGCTGGCCGTTGCAAAGCGCTTCGCGGCTCTTGCTCAACGGCCTGCGGGCGATTCCGGAACTGGTGTGGGCGGCGCTGATGGTGCTCGCCGCCGGCCTCGGCCCGAACGCCGGCACCCTCGCGCTGGCCCTGCACACCACTGGGGTGCTCGGTCGGTTGTTCGCCGAAGCACTGGAAAATACACCGCCGGAACCTGCCGAAGCGATCCGTTTGCAGGGCGGCAACCCGGTGCTCGCCTTCTGCTACGGCACCCTGCCCAACCTCGCTCCGCAATTGCTCGCGTATTGCCTGTATCGCTGGGAAAACAACATTCGCATGGCCAGCGTGCTGGGCTTCGTCGGTGCTGGCGGATTGGGGCAGATGCTGTATGTCAGCCTCAGCCTGTTTCAGGAAGCGCAGGCGAGTACGGTGATTCTGGCGATGCTGATTCTGGTGCTGGGCGTGGATTCGCTGAGTGCCTGGAGCCGACAGCGCTGGGTCAAGGCCTGACGGGCAAACCTCACTGCGCCGTCGCCAACCGATACTGGCGCGGGGTAAATCCGGTCGACGCCTTGAACTGCCGGGTGAACGCGCTGTGGTCGGTATAACCGCATTGCAGCGCCACTTCGGTGATCGGCAACTCGCCGTGCAACAGCCGATGTGCATGCTCAAGACGCACTTTCTGGATCATCTGCCGCGGCGTCAGGTGGAACACGCGCTTGCAGTAGCGCTCCAGTTGCGCCACTGAAATCCCGGCGATGCGCGTCAGTTCGCCGAGGCTGACCCGGCGATTGAAATTCGCCCGAATGTATTCATCCACCGCCGCCAGTCGCTGATACGCCGGATGGGTTTCGCTGGCGGTTTGCAGGTCGACGGAAATTCCCGCCAGGCCAATGATCCGATTATCCCGGTTGTACAGCGGACGCTTGTGCGTCAGGCACCAGCCCGGTTCGCGGCTGCCGTACAGATGCAGCTCCAGCTGATCCTCCAGCACAAACCCCTCCTCCAGTACCCGTCGATCCTGCTCGGTGTAGCCCGGGCCCAATTGCGCCGGAAACACCTCGGCGCTGGTCTTGCCCAGCAGCGGTCGCAGGTCTTTCAAACCGCAGCGCTGCACCAAAGTCTGGTTGGCCATGACGTAGCGCGCCTGCAGATCCTTGATGAAGATCGCCGCGTTGGGAATCACGTCGAGCATGGGCAACAGCAGCGCCATGCTGGCGAGCAGATCGTCGAGGCTTTGCGGTCGGCTCGCTTCGTTCTGCTGGCTCAGGATCGCAAACGCATTCTGCGTCATGACTGTCACTCCCCACGGTGCGCTTTGGCTTGCGCGCAGATTGCCCGATGGCCGACAGCCTGTCGAGCCGGGCCTTTGCCGTTGGCCATTGTGCTGATTTCGTCATCGTCACCGGCAAAAAACATCAATCGCGCATCGCCTGATGAGTTCACTGTAGCGCCACTGCACGCCCCTCCAACAACCAACAAGAAGGCGACGCTATGACAGGCCAAGGCAAGTTCAAGAAACAACTTTCACTGATAGACCTCACGTTCATCGGGCTGGGGGCGATCTTCGGTTCGGGCTGGTTGTTCGCGGCCAGTCACGTGTCGGCCATCGCCGGCCCGGCGGGGATCTTTTCCTGGCTGCTCGGTGGTTTCGCCGTGTTGCTGCTGGGCATCGTCTACTGCGAACTGGGCGCCGCACTGCCCCGTGCCGGCGGCGTGGTGCGCTACCCGGTTTACTCCCACGGCCCGCTGCTCGGCTACCTGATGGGCTTCATCACGCTGATCGCGTTTTCCAGTCTGGTGGCGATCGAAGTGGTTGCCTCCCGGCAATATGCGGCGGCGTGGTTTCCCGAGTTGACCAAGGTCGGTTCCAGCGACCCGACCGTGCTCGGCTGGTTCGTGCAGTTCGGACTGTTGTGCCTGTTTTTCCTGCTCAATTACCGCAGCGTGAAGACCTTCGCCATGGCCAACAATCTGGTCAGCGTGTTCAAGTTCATCGTGCCGCTGCTGGTGATCGGCGTGTTGTTCAGCTTCTTCAAACCGGCGAATTTCGAAGTGCACGGCTTTGCGCCGTTCGGTTTGTCGGGGATCGAAATGGCGGTCTCGGCCGGCGGGGTGATCTTCGCTTATCTGGGCCTGACGCCGATCATTTCCGTGGCCAGTGAAGTGAAGAACCCGCAACGCACGATTCCGATTGCGCTGATCCTGTCGGTGCTGCTGTCCACTGCGATTTACGTGTTGCTGCAAACCGCTTTCCTCGGCGGCATCCCCACCGAAATGCTCGCCAATGGCTGGGCCGGCGTCGCCAAGGAACTGGCCCTGCCGTATCGCGACATCGCTCTGGCACTGGGCGTCGGCTGGCTGGCGTATCTGGTGGTGGCCGATGCGGTGATCTCGCCCAGCGGCTGCGGCAACATCTACATGAACGCCACGCCGCGAGTGATCTACGGCTGGGCGCAGACCGGGACCTTCTTCAAGATCTTCACCCGCATCGACGAAAAATCCGGCATTCCGCGTCCGGCGCTGTGGCTGACCTTTGGCCTGTCGGTGTTCTGGACCCTGCCGTTCCCGTCGTGGGAAGCGCTGATCAACGTGGTCTCCGCTGCGCTGGTCTTGAGCTACGCCGTGGCCCCGGTAACGGTGGCCGCACTGCGCCGCAACGCGCCGGACATGCCGCGTCCGTTCCGGGTCAAGGGCATGAATGTGCTTGGGCCACTGTCGTTCATCATCGCCGCGCTGATCGTCTACTGGTCGGGCTGGGGCACCGTGTCGTGGTTGCTCGGCCTGCAAATCCTGATGTTTGTGATCTACCTGTTGTGCGGGCGCATGGTGCCGACCGCGCACCTCAACCTCGGCCAGCAAGTGCGCTCGTCGGCGTGGCTGATCGGCTTCTACGCGCTGACCATCGTCCTCTCCAAACTCGGCAGCTTCGGCGGTATCGGCGTACTCAGTCATCCATTCGACACGGTGATCGTCGCGGTCTGCGCGCTGGGCATCTACTACTGGGGCGCCGCCACTGGCGTGCCGGCACGCCTGATTCGTCTGGAAACCGAAGATGACGAAAGTGAAGCCGCTGAATCCTCCACCCATTCGGCAACCGGCCAACGCCCGGCTCACGCCTGACATTCACTGAAGGGACGCGTTCATGAAACGACTGCACATTATCGACTCTCATACCGGCGGCGAACCCACGCGCCTGGTGATGACAGGCTTCCCCGAGTTGCCCGGCAACAGCGTCGCCGAGCAGCGCGATGCCTTGCGCGAAGGCCACGATCAATGGCGCCGCGCCTGCCTGCTGGAACCGCGCGGCAACGACGTGCTGGTCGGCGCGCTGTACTGCGCGCCGGTGTCGCCGGATGCCACCTGCGGGGTGATTTTCTTCAACAACGCCGGCTACCTCGGCATGTGCGGCCACGGCACCATCGGCCTGATCAACTCGCTGCATTACCTGGGGCTAATCGAAACGGGCGTGCACCAGATCGACACCCCGGTCGGCACGGTCAGCGCCATCCTGCACGAGGACGGCGCGGTGACCCTGGGCAACGTCCCGGCCTGGCGCTACCGCAAACAGGTGCCGGTGGAAGTGCCCGGTTACGGTCGCGTGGTCGGCGATATTGCCTGGGGCGGCAACTGGTTTTTCCTCGTCTCCGAACACGGTCAGGACTTGCAGATGAGCAACGTCGAAGCCCTCACCGAGTACACCTGGGCGATGCTCAAGGCCCTGGAAGCCCAAGGCATCCACGGCGAGGGCGGCGCGCTGATCGACCACGTCGAGCTGTTTGCCGACGACGACAAGGCTGACAGCCGCAACTTCGTCATGTGCCCGGGCAAGGCCTACGACCGCTCGCCCTGCGGCACCGGCACCAGCGCCAAACTCGCCTGTCTGGCCGCTGACGGCAAACTCGCTGAAGGCCAGGTCTGGACCCAGGCCAGCATCACCGGCAGCCAGTTCGAAGGCCGCTTCGAATGGCATGGCGAGCGCGTGCGCCCGTTCATTACCGGGCGCGCCTACATGACCGCCGATGCCACTCTGCTGATCGACGAGCAGGACCCTTTCGCGTGGGGCATCTGAGTGCCCCGCTTTTCTACCGATCCGAATGAATCTCCCGAGGAGCTACAACAATGAGCGATAACATCTTCACTGGCTGCATTCCCGCGCTGATGACCCCGTGCACCGCCGCGCGCAAACCTGACTTCGACGCACTGGTGGCCAAGGGTCGCGAGCTGATCGATATCGGCATGAGCGCCGTCGTCTACTGCGGCTCGATGGGCGACTGGCCGCTGCTGACCGAGGCCGAGCGTCAGGAAGGCGTGGCGCGGCTGGTCGCCGCCGGGGTACCGACCATCGTCGGCACTGGCGCGGTCAACAGCCGTGAAGCAGTTTCCCACGCTGCACACGCGGCGAAAGTCGGCGCCCATGGCCTGATGGTGATTCCCCGCGTGCTGTCCCGTGGCGCCTCGGCCACCGCACAAAAAGCCCACTTCGCCGCGATCCTCAACGCCGCGCCGAACCTGCCGGCGGTGATCTACAACAGCCCTTACTACGGCTTCGCCACCCGTGCCGAGCTGTTCTTCGAACTGCGCCGCGAACACCCGAACCTGATCGGCTTCAAGGAGTTCGGCGGTGGCGCCGACTTGCGCTACGCCGCCGAGAACATCACCTCGCAGGACGATGCAGTGACCCTGATGGTCGGCGTCGATACGCAAGTGGTGCACGGTTTCGTCAACTGCAACGCCACCGGCGCGATCACCGGCATCGGCAACGCCCTGCCGCGCGAAGTGCTGCAACTGGTGGCGCTGAGCAAGCAAGCGGCCAAGGGCGATGCCAAGGCCCGACGTCTGGCGCGCGAACTGGAAGCGGCGTTGGCGGTGCTGTCGTCGTTCGACGAAGGCTGCGATCTGGTGCTGTATTACAAGCACCTGATGGTGCTCAACGGCGACCGCGAATACGCCCTGCACTTCAACGAAACCGATGCCTTGAGCGATGCCCAGCGGCGTTACGCCGAGACCCAGTACGCGCTGTTCCGCCAGTGGTACAAAAACTGGTCCGCCGAACAGAACCTCGCCTGACCACCGTCCCTGCCCCGGTGTGATGCCGGGGCTTCACCTCTTTTATCAAGGAAGCGCCATGACTCTGACAGGCCACATGTTGATCGGCGGCCAAGCCATTGCCGGCAGCCGTGGAGCGATCCATGCGATCAATCCCGCCACTGACGCGGTACTGCAACCGGCCTATGCCGGGGGCAGCAGCGAGCATGTCGAACAGGCCTGCACACTGGCGTGGCAAGCGTTTGATCGTTATCGCGAGACGTCCCTGAGCGCTCGCGCCGAATTTCTCGAAACCATCGCCAATGAGATCGAAGCCCTTGGCGATGTATTGCTTGACCGTGCCGTGGCCGAAACCGGTTTGCCACGCACCCGCATTCAAGGCGAACGCGGACGCACCTGCGGGCAATTGCGCACCTTTGCCCGCAACGTGCGGGCCGGCGAATGGCTGGATGTGCGCGTCGACCACGCTCAGCCCGAGCGCCAACCCGCTGCGCGTGCGGACCTGCGCCAGCGGCAGATTGCGCTGGGACCGGTGGCCGTGTTTGGCGCCAGCAACTTTCCACTGGCGTTCTCAGTGGCCGGTGGTGACACCGCTTCGGCGCTGGCCGCCGGTTGCCCGGTGATCGTCAAGGCGCACAGCGCGCATCCCGGCACTAGCGAACTGGTGGGCCAGGCGCTGACTCGCGCAGTAAAAACGTGTGGATTGCCCGAGGGTGTGTTCTCGCTGCTGTTCGGTTCGGGCAATGAGGTGGGCATCACCCTGGTCAGCGATCCGCGCATCAAGGCGGTGGGCTTCACCGGATCGCGCAGTGGCGGCCTCGCCCTGAGCCGAGCGGCGCAAGCGCGGCCCGAGCCGATTCCGGTGTATGCGGAAATGAGTTCTATCAATCCGGTGTTGTTGTTTCCGGCAGCGCTTGCCGCACGCGGTGAGGCGTTGGCGCAGGGTTTTGTCGCCTCGCTGACTCAGGGCGCCGGGCAGTTCTGCACCAACCCCGGGCTGGTCATCGCCCGCCAAGGGCCGACGCTGGACGGTTTCATTGCCACTGCCGCCGAAGGGATCCAGCGCACCCCGGCGCAGACCATGCTCACGCCGGGAATCTTCTGCGCCTATGAAACTGGCGTCGGCGCGCTGGCCGAACATCCGCAAGCGCAACGCGTGGCCATCGGTTTAGCGGCTGAAGGCCCGAACCAGTGTCAGGCGCAATTGTTCGTGACCCAGGCGCAGTACTTCCTCGCCGACGCATGCCTGCAAGGTGAAATCTTTGGTGCCGCATCACTGATCGTACAGTGCACCAACGATGATGAAATCCGTCTGGTCTGCGAACACCTCGAAGGTCAACTGACCGCCACCCTGCACCTGGATGACGCCGATCTGGATCGCGCCCGAGCCTTGTTACCGACACTGGAACGCAAGGCCGGACGCCTGCTGGTCAACGGCTGGCCGACCGGGGTCGAGGTGTGTGATGCGATGGTGCATGGCGGGCCGTTCCCGGCCACGTCGGACTCGCGCAGCACCTCGGTCGGCACGGCGGCGATCCTGCGCTTCCTGCGTCCGGTGTGTTATCAGGACTTCCCCGACAGCCTGTTGCCGCAGCCGCTGCAACAGGCGAATCCACTGCACTTGCGGCGCTTGCTCGACGGCCAGAGGGAAGCCTGAACATGCCCAACAACCTCACAGCGGACAACGCCGATATCGCGGTAATCGGCGCCGGCATCATCGGTGTCGCCTGTGCCCTGCAACTGGCGCGTCAGGGTCAACGGGTGGTGGTCATCGACAAGCAACCGCCCGGTCATGGCGCCTCGTTCGGCAACGCCGGGCATCTGGCCACCGAGCAGGTGTTTCCGATTGCCGACGCGTCGATCCTCAAGCGTCTGCCAGCGATGCTGATGGACCCGATGGGGCCGCTGCGCCTGGACTGGAAATACATGCCGCGCGCCGTGCCGTGGTTCAGCCGATTGCTGTTGAACCTGCGCCCGGCGCCGTTTCAGCGCACCGTGGCCGGCCTGCGCGCGCTCAATGAAAGCAGCCTCGATGCCTGGAAACGCCTGCTGCGCAGCATCGCCCGCCCCGACCTGCTCAAGGAGGACGGCTCGCTGCTGGTGTTCGAGCGCGCCGAGTCGCGGCCAGTCATCAATGCCTTGCAGGCGCGCATGCGTCAGCAACAGGTGCCGGTGGATTTCTGGTCAGCCAGTGCAGTGCGGGACACCGCGCCGCAGCTCAGCGAACAGATTCAAGGCGGATTGTTCTACCCGCGCACCGGGCACTTTCTCGACCCGTATCAGGTGGTGTGCGAACTGGTGAGCGCGGCGAAAACAGCCGGCGTGCAGTTCCTCCAGCAGGAGGTTCAGGGCGGGCAATTGCAGGAGCATGGCGTGTCGCTGCGCACCGATCAGGGCCGTTTTACCACGCGACAGGTGCTGATTGCCTGCGGCGCGCACTCAGCGAAACTCACCGCCGCACTGACCGGTAAACGCGTGCCGCTGGACACCGAGCGCGGCTATCACCTGATGCTGCCCCACGAACACGAGCGCCTGCCGTTCGCGGTCACCTCGCTGGAGCGCAAGTTCATCATGACGCCGATGACCGGCGGCCTGCGCCTGGCCGGCACCGTAGAGTTCGCCGGTCTGGAGCGCCCGCCGTTTATGGAACGCGCCTGGCAGTTACACCGTTTGAGCAAGGGTTTGTTCCGCCATGATTTGAACGCTGAAGACGCGACGCCGTGGATGGGCTTTCGCCCGTCGCTGCCGGACTCGCTGCCGATCATCGACAAGGTCGGCGACGGCAAGGTGCTACTGGCGTTCGGTCATCAGCATCTGGGGCTGACTCAAGCGGCGGTGACGGCGGAGATGGTCGCGCATCTGGTATCACCCTCAGCGAACTCCGGCTTGCCGGCGCTGGATGCCTATCGACTGGGTCGCTTCTGAGATACCGATGAAATGTTTTTGGTTTCATACTGAGCGCCGACCTTGGCCCCGCGCATATGGAACCGACTATGACTTCATCAATGGATACTCCCGAGCCGCAAGCGATCTGCAACCCGATCACCCGCAGCGCGATTTTCATCGTCGCCACGCTGCTGCCCGGGAGTGACGCCGCCAGCCAGGTGCGCGGCTGGTGCGGCGACATCGCCGCCCTCACCCGCTCAGTCGGCAAACGGGTGCCCGACGGCAATCTGTCGTGTGTCTGCGGTTTCAGCGCCAACGCCTGGGACGCGCTGTTCGGCAGCCCGCGCCCGGCCTCGCTGCATCCGTTCCGCGAATTCGGCGTCGAGGGCCGCCGTGCGGTGGCGACCCCGGGCGACATCCTGCTGCACATCCGCGCCGATCAGATGGACCTGTGTTTCGAACTGGCGACCCAGCTATGCAGCGCTCTCAATGGCGCGATCACCGTGGTGGATGAGGTCCAGGGTTTCCGCTACTTCGACATGCGCAGCATCATCGGTTTCGTCGATGGCACCGAGAACCCGGTGGGCCGCAAGGCAGACCACTTCACCCTGATCGGCAACGAAGACCCGGCGTTCGAATCCGGCAGTTATGTGCTGGTGCAGAAGTACCTGCACAAGATGGACGCGTGGAATGCGTTGAGCGTCGAGGCTCAGGAGAAGGTGATCGGCCGCACTAAGCTGGCCGACATCGAACTCGGTGAAGAGGTGAAGCCAAGCAATTCCCACAGCGCCCTGACCACCATCACCAAGGACGGCCAGGAGCAGAAGATCCTGCGCGACAACATGCCGTTCGGCCGCCCGGGGGCTGGCGAGTTCGGCACCTATTTCATCGGTTACGCGCGTTCGCCGGAACCGATCGAGCAGATGCTGGAGAACATGTTTGTCGGCAACCCCGTCGGCAACTACGACCGTTTGCTCGACTTCAGCACCGCAGTCACCGGGGGTCTGTTCTTTGTGCCGTCAGCCGACTTGCTTGAGGAGCTGGCGGAGCGAGAGCCCGAGCAGGCGTGACACCGTAGCGCCACGCCCGCCCGTCACTCAGTGTGGCGCGCGCGGGATGGTTTTCAGCAGGTCTTCCGGGCTGATATGGCCGACCACGCTGCCCGGTTGCGGCATGTTGAGGATGTGGCCTTTCATCTTGCCGATGATGTGCATCTCGCACGGCTTGCAGTCGAACTTCAGGGTCAGCACTTCGTCGCCGTGAATCAGCTGCATCGGCGCGACCTTGGTGCGCACGCCGGTCACGCCTTTGGCCTGTTTCGGGCACAGGTTGAACGAGAAACGCAGGCAGTGCTTGGTGATCATCACCGGCACTTCACCGGCCTCTTCGTGCGCCTCGTAGGCCGCATCGATCAGCTTCACGCCGTGGCGGTGATAGAAGTCGCGGGCCTTCTGGTTGTAGACGTTGGCCAGGAACGACAGGTGCGATTCCGGGTACACCGGCGGCGGCGTGGTTTCGGCCTTGCGGCTGCCACGCGGATGCGCCGCGACACGGGCGTCGGTCAGCACTTCGATCACTTCGCGGCGCAGGGCCTTGAGCTGCGAGTTCGGAATGAAGAACGCCTGCGGCGCATCGAGCTTGATGTCGGTGGCGTGGTACTGGGTGGTACCGAGCTGGCCGAGCAAATCCTGCAATTGCTCCATTGCCTGTTCCGGCTTGTTGGCGACACCGAACGGACCGTTCAGGGTCACACTGGCGCTGATCCCCTCTTCACTGGTCGCAGTCACTTCCAGCTGTTCTTCGCGCAGGCGAGCAACCCAGCTCAATGCGATACGACGCTCTGCAGAGGTCTTTTGCAGCGCCTGTTGCCAGTTGTGGTCGAGGTTGCGGTTCAGCGGATGGTTCGGCCGCAGCTTGTACAGGCCTTCGGGCATTTCGTTGGGCTCGACGCGATAGCGATAGCGCTTCTCGCCGTCTTCTTCGAACTCGCCTTTCGGCTCGGCGATGTTGGCGCGGAAACCCACGACTTCACGCTTGACCAGCACGTTGAGGCCATCGCCGTTGGACAGCGGCTCCTGAGTCACCACCTGCATGTCACGCTTGCCGACTTTCTCGACGGTGCCCACTGGCAGACCGGTGAAGGTCGGCGAGTCGAACGCGCCGATGTCGATCTTGCGATCGGTGACGAAGTAGTCGGTGCTGCCACGGTGGAAGGTCTTTTCCGGGTCCGGCAGGAAGAAGTGCGCGGTGCGGCCGCTGGAAGCACGGGCCAGATCCGGACGGTCTTCGAGCACGTCGTCGAGGCGCTGGCGGTAATAGGCGGTGATGTTCTTCACATAGCCCATGTCCTTGTAGCGACCTTCGATCTTGAACGAACGCACACCGGCTTCGACCAGCGCGCGGATGTTGGCGCTCTGGTTGTTGTCCTTCATCGACAGCAGGTGTTTTTCGTAGGCGATCACCCCACCCTTTTCGTCTTTCAGGGTGTACGGCAAACGGCAGGCCTGGGAGCAGTCGCCACGGTTGGCGCTGCGCCCGGTCTGCGCGTGGGAAATGTTGCACTGCCCGGAGAACGCCACGCACAGCGCGCCGTGGATGAAGAATTCGATGGCGGCATCGGTTTCATCGGCGATGGCGCGGATTTCTTTCAGGTTCAGCTCGCGTGCCAGCACCAGCTGCGAGAAACCGGCCTGATCGAGGAACTTCGCCCGCTCCAGCGTGCGGATGTCGGTCTGGGTACTGGCATGCAGCTCGATCGGCGGGATGTCCAGTTCCATCACGCCCAGGTCCTGGACGATCAGCGCGTCGACACCGGCGTCGTACAACTGGTGGATCAGCTTGCGCGCCGGCTCCAGCTCGTTATCGTGCAGGATGGTGTTGATGGTGGTGAAAATGCGCGCGTGATAACGGCGGGCAAATTCCACCAGTTCGGCGATTTCGCTCACCTCGTTGCAGGCGTTATGGCGCGCGCCGAAGCTCGGGCCACCGATGTACACGGCGTCGGCGCCGTGCAGAATCGCCTCGCGGGCAATCGCCACGTCACGGGCGGGGCTGAGCAGTTCCAGATGATGCTTGGGCAAGGACATAGTTTTTTTAGTCAGGCTGTCACGGTTAAGGCGCGCATTGTAGCCGCGAAACGCCCGGGCGGCACGCCTGTGCTGCCAAGTGGCAGATGACCTCGCTCCAATCCGACACGAGAGTCTCCTGTAGGAGTGAGCCTGCTCGCGATGATGGTGGCACAGTCAAGTTTGATGGTGGCTGATTTACCGCTATCGCGAGCAGGCTCACTCCTACAGGGGGCGGTCAGGCCTTGGCGGCCATTGCGGTGACTTCCACGCGCATGCCTTCCACCGCCAGCGACGCCACGCCCACCGCCGCGCGCACCGGCCATGGCTTGGCGAAGAAGCGCTTGTAGACTTCGTTGAATGCCGCACGGTCAGCCATGTCGGTGAGGTAGATGGTCAGGTGCATGACCCGATCCATCGAACTGCCCGCCCGCTCCAGCGCCACTCTCAGCGCCTGCAGGGTGCATTCGCTTTGCAGGGTGATGTCGCCCAGCTCCAGGCTGCCGTCGGCGCGGGTCGGGATCTGGGTCGAAACCAGAATGCCGTTGAAACCGACTACGTCGGAGGAAATCGAATCCGCATCCGGATCAGGGGTGAAGCTGAGGTCTTGATTAGCCATGAAAGTCTCTTGTCTGGAGAGATTGAGGGTCGCCGGCCAGCAACTCGCCGGGACTTTTGCACGGGCAGTTTACATCAGTCCCCCGCTGCGGCTCAGGCAACTGTCAGCCCCAACCACAAAACGCGCGCATAAAAAAACGCCAGCCCTTTCGGACTGGCGTTTTTTCTGAATATGGCAG
This sequence comes from Pseudomonas sp. NPDC087803, assembly GCF_044742995.1. Lineage (NCBI taxonomy): Bacteria > Pseudomonadati > Pseudomonadota > Gammaproteobacteria > Pseudomonadales > Pseudomonadaceae > Pseudomonas > Pseudomonas sp. NPDC087803. The sequence continues at coordinate 28,437 of NZ_JBIUVO010000002.1, read as the reverse complement.
GGGCGGCTGGATTCGAACCAACGCATGGCAGGATCAAAACCTGCTGCCTTACCGCTTGGCGACGCCCCTGTATCTCAAGCTCTGTAACAAGCTCTGCGAGAATGGGCCGCAATTTACCAACCTTTTTTTGATCTGGGAAGCCCCGAGTGCAAAAAAATTTGTTTTAAAACAGCCAGTTATTTCTGAGCCGGGGCAAAAGGCACGATTCACTTGGACAAATTCAGCTTGATCGCCGCGCGAATCAGCGCTTTCAAGGCCTGCTCATCGACCTTGTCACCCTCGTGAAAATCAATCGCACGCCGGGTGTTGCCCTCCAGGCTGGCATTGAACAACCGCGCCGGATCGGCCAGCGCCGCGCCTTTGGCGAAGGTCATCTTCACCGCAGTCTTGTAGGTCACCCCAGTGCAAATGATGCCGCCGCGGGACCACACCGGAACACCGCGCCACTTCCACTCCTCCACCACCTCGGGATCGGCCTGGTGCATGACCTTGCGAATCTCGCCGAGGATGACGCCGCGCCAATCGGCCAACTCAGCGATTTTTGCGTCGATCAGCGCCGAGGTGTCGGTGCTTGGGTTTTCGGGCTTCATGGCGGGCGTCCTCCTCGGCGATTTGACTGCATCAATCGTAGCTGGCCAACCGAAAAACGCTGGACGCATGATTTACCCGCTCGCGATCAATGCCTCATGCAATTCCTGATATGCCGCGACCAGTTGCTCAAGGGAGAACGCCCGATTGCGTCCACTGGGATTGGGCAACACCCACACGTGCGCGCCACCAAAGATCTTCGCCTGCCGCCCCCACGCCACGACTTGCTGCCCCGACAACGCGGCATACGCAGCCTTGCCAAGAAACGCCACAAAGCGCGGCGCATGGCGGCTGATCTTCTGTTCAAAGCCCAAGGCCGCTGCGGCAAACTCCTGCGCAGCCAACTGATCCGCCCGCGCCGTCGGCCGCTCGACCACCGCCGTCAAGCCACAGCCAAATTGCAGGAGGCTTCGATCGTCCTCCGCTCGCACTTCATGCGGGATGAAACCGGCCTGATGCAAGGTGCGCCAGAAACGATTACCGCGCCCGGCAAAATGATGCCCCTGCGCCGCCGCGAGCAGCCCCGGATTGATCCCGCAAAACACCACCGAAAGCCCCGGCGCCAGAATGTCTCCAAGCCCTTCACCCACCATGCACCCGCCCCTCATTCGCAAACATTTGCAACACCCCCCACGGCAAACCCTAGAATGGCCATCCCAGCCACAGAGCCAACCACAACGATGGACGTCATTCAGACCCTGCGCTGCTTCGTCGCCGTGGCCCAGAGCGGCAGCTTCACCGCTGCGGCCGACGTGCTCGACACCACCACGACCAACGTCTCCAAAGCCGTCTCCAGCCTCGAAACCCGGCTGCACACACGCTTGATCAACCGCACCACCCGCCGCCTCGCCCTGACCGAGGCCGGTGTACGTTATTTGCAGCGCGCCGAGAAAATTCTCGATGACCTGCGCGAGGCCGACGAAGAAGCCGGCACCGCCCAGACCTTGCCGGTCGGGCGCCTGAAGATCCACGCCATGGCCGCCATCGGCAACCACTACGTGATCAATGCGATCGCCCGCTACCGCGAGATTCACCCCACGGTGATGTTCGACCTGACCCTGAGCAATCGCCTGCCCGACCTGCTGGAAGAAAGCTACGACATGTCCATCGTGCTAGCCCGCGACCTGCCCGATTCCGGCTTCGTCGCGCAACGCCTGGGCACCACTTACAGCATCCTTTGCGCCTCGCCGTCGTACCTGGCCAAACGCGGCCACCCCGCCACACCCGCCGACCTCGCCGCGCACGACTGCCTGCGCATCGTCAACACGGTGATGCCCGCAGAAAACTGGGTGTTCGAAGGGCCACAAGGCATGGAAACCCAGAATATCCCCGACTCGCCGTTCCACATCAACACCGCCGACGGCATGGCCACGGCGATCAGAAATGGCATGGGCATCGGCATTCAGCCGCTGGCATCAGCCGTCGAAGGATTGGTCGGAGGCACACTGGTGCGGGTACTGCCGCAGTACCGCTTGGAGGAATACAACCTGTTCGCGATCTACCCTTCGCGCAAATTCGTCGACGCCAAAATCAAGACCTGGGTGGAGTTCCTGAAAAATGCCATCCCGCAACTGCTGGCATCCGATGAAGACATGGCTGGGGCCAAGCAACTCGCTGATGCTTAGTGCCGCAGACCTGGAGTGTCGACCCTCCAGCGCCGGCATCGACCATTAACCGTTAGAGCAACCGCTGCCCATCACTTGGTATTGCACGACGTGTTGCGCGCCGGTTGAGTCGTCATAAGTCATCTGCACCGGCACCGCGCCGCACTGATTAGCCGCGTCGGAGATCGACACCACGTGTGCGATGTCGAGTTGGCTGGCGGAGTTGTACGCCTCGACTTGTGCGGTTTCATCCGCCGCAAAGGCTTGCGCGCCAATACCGCCAAGGACCAGAAGAAGAGCGATTTTTGCAAGTTTCATGATGTTCACCGTCTCGTGGGGAACCGTGTTTGTTCACGGAGTGGAGACGATGTTAGGGGTTCAAGCGCACGGCAAAAATCGGTCGGCTGGACAAACACTGTGTCCAAAAGGGTAATGAATAGACTTGAGTACCGTGGATATCCGATTCGCGAGCAGGCTCGCTCCCACAGGTTTTGTGCCCGCCACCACATTCGCGAACACCGCAAGACCATTGTGGGAGCGGGCTTGCTCGCGAAGGCGCCAGCTCAGCCAACAAACTACCCGAGACCACCGCCAGCGATCAGACAACACAACACCCATGGCGAAAGTTTTAACGAAACATCGCACCGTCCGGAGGGGCCGCGAATCGGCCGCAATTTACAAATACCTACTCCAGCCCAAGCCCCGCACGCCCCAACGGGTTCAGACTCTCCACAGCAAAACGCTCCACCCACGCCCGCTCATAATCCTCCCGCGGAAAATCATCCGGCGAAGCACCCTGCGCAAACGCCCTGAACACATCCCGCGCATAGCGCAGATTCTTCGCACACATCGGCGCCGCCGGCACGTACATCACGTTGCCCCAGCCCTGCTGGTTCTGCACCGGCGCGACGCTATGGATCACATCGCAATGCCACCACACCGAATCGCCGGCCTGCACATCCGGAATCGGACTTAGCCCCTCGATCAGCAGCGGATGCCATTGCCGCGATACCGGCAGCACCTTGCCCGGCGCCACCCCACACAACTCGTCTTCGGGCACGTCATCGAGCAGCGGCCGCAGCAGCAGGTACGCCATCGCCTTGGGGATCGGCAGGGTGTGCAGCACGCCTTGATCGGCCTGCATGTCCGACAGCGCAGTCCAGCCCTGAAACGTGCGAAACGCCGAACACTTCACCGTGTCCTTGTAGGCGTATTCATCCACCTCGGTACGAAACGCCGCATCCCACGGGTCGTAGGCCGCGAAGTCGTTGCTGTAGATTTTGTCGAAGACCTTCAGATACGCGGGATGCAGCCAGCGTTCCAGCGCCCCGGAATCGGTGTGCGGGCCAAGGCCTTTCGAGTGAGTGCCCGGCGGACGCCGACGTACCCGATCCGGATACAGCGCGTTGATGTCCGGATTGAACCAGTCCTTACCGTGCGAATGAGTCTTCCACAACCGATTGAGAAACGCCTGCGCCGTGCCCATCCGCTCATGCTGACGCAACTGCATTTGCGCCGCCGACCAATAGATCGGAAAAATCTCCGGCCGCGAAGCCTCCAGGTTGCCAAAAAACTGGTCGACCGGCCCACGGTAAACCGCATCGAACCGGTTCCTGTCGAGGTAATCCAGCAAGCCCTGGTCCCACTGCAGCACCTGCTCGCGGGGGAAGTGATTGCGGATCACCACGCTACCGCGACGCTTGATCAAAGCCAACTGCTCGGCAGTCACTGTGCCAGCGGCGATATCAGCGAACTCCAGCACCGGCCAGCCCGACCCGGTCTGCGCCTCCTGGGCTTTGACTGACGCAATCTCGCCGGCAATAAACTCACTGACCTCGGCGAACAGCCCCTGCACATCGCCAATCTGCGCGCGCAAGGTGCGTTTCATTTTGACGATACTGTCGCGGTAACTCTCCGGAAGCGTTGCGCTCTCGAATGCTTGATATTTGCTCATCGGGGGACCTGCAGACCTTGTTGTTGGTGCAGGTATGGGACCACTTCCGATGGTGTCGGCGGCAGCCTGAATTGCCGCGTCGAGTAATACGATTGTGGCGTTGTAGCGGCGCGCTGCTTACTGAAAGTGATGACCGTGCTGACGACGAAACTCCGAAGGCGTCAGCCCCTTCAACGCCTTGAACTGCCGATTGAACAGCGCCAGCGACGAATATCCCACTGCCTCGGCAATCAGCGAAACCGTCGAATGTCCCTGCATCAACAGCGCACAGGCATGTCCGACTCTTAGCCGTACGATGTAGTCCAGCGCCGTGCAGCGCGTATGCCGACGGAACATTCGATGAAACGCCGACACGCTGACGCACGCCATCTCAGCCAACGCCGGAATGCTGATGGCTTCGGCGTAGTGTCCATGCACGTAATCCAGAACCCGATGTATACGGGGATCCTCAACGATCTGACTGCCAATCTGAGAGTCCGGCGCCGACAGGATTTGCCTGGCATCAACGTCCCGTGTCAGTTTGCTCAACACGGTCAGCAGCGCGATCAAACGCTCGGGCAGCTCCTGCTCGACCATCGCCTCAATCAGCGGCCGAATCTCCCGCGACGCCGCCGCACTGAAACTCAATGCCTGCCGCGCCGCCACAAGCAATTGCCGCAGCGACCCCATCTCCGGAAACAACGTCACCAGCGACTCCGCCCACGCCGCCGAAAACCAGATCACCAACGCCACATGCGGTTGCCCGGCGTCGACCCGCTCCGCCGACGACCAGCTATGCGGCACATTCGGCCCAACCAGAATCAGATCGCCGTCATCGTAAGCCGCGACGTCATTGCCGATATAGCGATGGCCACGACTGTTCAAGGTCAGCGTCAGTTCGTACTCGGGGTGGTGGTGCCACTCAAACGGAATTGCCCCTGGCAGGCGCCGGTTCAGCAGCGTCCAGGAGGCAGTGGCTTCGGTGGGGATTTTTTCGAAACTGGGTTTCATGGTGGACGATTCTGCTCTGTGGCGTGGGAGGCACGCCCCGATCGTATCACTCTGTTTACAACGGCAACGGTCGATCCTGCACCACGCGCTTCATCACCAGCGTCGAGGTCAGCCGCTGCACATTCGGCAAAGTCGAAAGGCACTCGTCATACAGGCGCTGAAACGCTGGCAAATCCTGAGCGATGACGTGCAGCAAATAATCCGGTTCGCCGAACAACCGTTGCGCATCCACCACCTGCGGAATCTCCACCAGCGCCGCCTCGAACGCCTCCACCGCTTGCCGGTCGCCTTCGCGCAACGTGGCGAAGACCATCGCGGAAAAGTTCAGGCCCAGCGCGGCGGGGTCGAGTTTTGCCCGGTAGCCGAGCAGCACCCCGGACTCTTCCAGCGCCCGCACGCGGCGGTGGCAGGGTGAAAGGCTCAGGCCCACGCGATCGGCCAATTCGGTGACCGACAGCCGACCATCCTTTTGCAGCTCAGCAAGAATCTTCCGATCAGTTCTGTCCACGCAATAAAACCTTCTAATCTGATGCGCCATGACGACCATCTTTGGAAAAATATTCTAGCCGAGTTTGCTTATTCTCCCTCAACCAAAAACTGCCGCACCGCTGCAACCGGCGCGGCACTTGATTGATGGAAAACCAACATGAGCAAAGCAACGCCACGTCAACGGCCATGGGTGACGCCATGACCTTCAGCGTATTCGCCGCTTTCTGGGCGGTATCGATTCTGTTTGTGATCACCCCCGGCGCCGACTGGGCCTACGCGATTTCCGCAGGCTTGAAGCACCGCGTCGTACTCCCCGCCGTGGGCGGTCTGCTGTCCGGGCACTTACTCGCGACGCTGATTGTGGCGGCCGGGGTAGGCACGCTGATCGCCGGACATCCGCTGGCCCTGACAGCACTGACCGTAGCCGGCGCCGGTTACCTGCTGTGGCTGGGCGCCAATCTGTTCGCCCGCCCTTCCACTCCGCACGCCGCAGCGAGCCAGACCAGCGACTCATGGGCGCGCTGGGCCTTGAAGGGTCTTTGCGTGAGCGGGCTCAACCCGAAAGTGTTCTTGCTGTTTCTCGCCCTGTTGCCGCAATTCACCGACGCCGGCGCGCCGTGGCCCGTGCCGCTGCAAATGGTCGCGCTCGGCCTGGTGCATACCGCCAGTTGCGCGGTGATCTATCTGCTGGTCGGGTTTGGCTCACAGGTGGTACTGCGCGCCCGGCCTGCAGCGGCACGCAGGGTCAGTCGAGTTTCAGGGCTGATCATGATTGCGATTGCGCTGGGGCTGCTGATCGAACAGCTGCACGCCTGATTCTTCCTCCTGACGAGATCTGCCAATGACCGAACACACCTCACCCTACGACACCACTGCCCTAACCAAGCCGGCAACACGCCTGCGCATCCCGCAGCTCAAACAGATGAAAGTCGAAGGGCGCAAATGGGCGATGCTGACCGCGTACGACATGTACAGCGCAGTAATTTTCGAGGACGCCGGCATTCCCGTCCTGCTGGTCGGCGACTCAGCGTCCAACAACGTGTTTGGCAACGACTCGACCTTGGCCGTGACCGTCGACGAACTGCTCCCGCTGGTGCGCGCCGTCACCCGATCAACCCGGCGGGCCTTGGTCATCGCCGACCTGCCCTTCGGCTCGTACCAGGTTTCACCCGAACAATGCCTGCAAACCGCCGTGCGTTTCATGAAGGAGGCTGGCGCCCATGCGGTGAAGATCGAGGGCGGTGTCGAATTGCTGCCACACATCGCCAAGCTCAGCGTCTCGGGCATCCCGGTCATGGCCCACATCGGTTTCACCCCGCAGATGGAACATCAATTGGGCGGCTATCGTGTACAAGGTCGGGGCGAAGACGGGCAGCGCCTGATCGACAGCGCCAAAGCGCTGGAAGCCGCCGGCGCGTTCGCCCTGCTGATCGAAATGGTGCCCGGCGACGTTGGCGCAGCGATCACTCAAGCGGTGGCGATCCCCACTGTGGGCATCGGCGCCGGCAATCAGTGCGACGCGCAAGTGCTGGTCTGGCAAGACATGGCCGGCCTGCGCCAGGGACGTCTGCCGCGCTTCGTCAAACAGTACGCCGACCTGCGCAGCGTCCTGCAAACGGCGGCCAGAGACTTCGCCGACGACGTACAGGCCGGCACCTTCCCCGGCCCCGAACACACCTTTTAACCAACCGCCAGCAGCAGGAGGCCCCCATGCAAACCCCGAGACAACGCGCCGCCGAAGGCCTCAAGGTGGGCGACCGCTTCAACGTCGTCCGCCGTTTCACACCCGACGACGTCCATCACTTCGCGCAACTGTCCCGCGACTACAACCCCGTCCACTGCGACGCGCACTATGCGCAACTGCGAGCATTCAAAGCGCCGATCACCCACGGCCTGCTCACGGCCAGCCTGATGACCGAAATCGGCGGCCAGATCGGCTGGCTCGCCACCGGCATGAACCTCCAGTTCAAGCGCCCCGTCTATCCCGGCGAAACCATCACCTGCCACTGGCTCATCACCAGCATCGACGAGCGAGGCCACGCAACAGCCGAAGTCAGCGTCTTCAACGAACAACACATCACCGTGCTCGAAGCTATCACCACCGGCGTCCTGCCCGGCGCGCCAGAACGCGAATACATGAAACACATGCTGGCCGAGGGCGACCCTACCAATGGCGCGCGATGACGCGTTTAAACAGAGTTGTTTATATGACACCCGGTGTTACGTCCCCAAGGCTACAACGCCTTGCGCCATTGCCTACGACTACGCCAGAATCCGCCGGCTTGTGCGCCCAGGGTGCGGGTTCTATCGTGGGTCGGTCGCTGAAAAGCAGCGATCGGGTTTGGTAGCCCGGTTTTACACATGGCGCAAAACGTCACCTTACGCAGATGCTTTCTGGCGCCTGTGTTTTATGGTGGCCATGCGCAGGGCGCTTTCGAGCGCGCCGGTTTTTCCATGTGTGCCGGTCTACCAACCTTCGTAATGGCCACCACCCTCGTTTGGTAGCGAATGTGATGGTTCCCTTAGCCACATATGGAGCGTCACTATGTTCAAGGTCACACCAAACCCACCCGAAACCGAAACGGTCTCCCCCTACGAATCCCCCGATTCCCGAAAACTCAGCGAAGCCGCCGAACGCGCCCTCGACCACTACCTGAACCCCGCCAGCCAAATCATGGCCACGCCCTACACACCCAACGCCATGTTCCTCGCCAACCCCAAAATTGCCACCGAGGAATTATTGGCGAACGCCAGTGAATCACTGGGTTCGGCGACGGTGATGTTGGGGGATGTCGCGGCGCTGGTTGAGGGGCCGATTCGCAAGACGCTGCTGGGCATTGCGCAGGTGGTGATGCTGGGGGAATTGGCGGTGAATCAGGCGTTGGATAATGTTGTGCCGATGGCATAACGAACGCTCTCTCCTTGGCGCTCTATGGTGAGCGCCCAAGGAGGGATCTGCCAGAAACCGAAACGCGAGAATCGACTGCTTTCGGCCAGAAACTGCCATCCGCATTTAGAAATAACGGAACAAACCGAAGCCTGACTCAGGCTCCGGTATAGCTGCTCCTTATTGCGTAGCGATGGCTGCGTCACGTTCCAGCTTTTTAGTTTTTTCTTGAGCCTCTGCACTTAACTGCTGTGGCTGGATGTTGATGTCCACTTTTTCGAGAGTGCCGGTAAACGGGAACGGCCCCTCGTAATCGTTGGAGACTGCTTCGCCAGTATCGCGACCAATGTCGAAGGTCTCGGTTGCGCTGTAGCGGATCGGCGGCACGTGGGCAAAATGGGCCCGTCCGACCTCCTTGCCATTGATCAGCAGCACACCAGTACCGCCACCGCCAAAGGTCTTGTCTTCATGCGTGTACTGGAATTCGGCGACCACCTTACCGGCAGGCAGTTTTTCCGGGGATTTGATCTGATCGCGTTCCTTGCCAAAGAAGTTGTTCTCGTACACCAGGTAACCGTCCTTGACGAACAGCGTGTATCCCGCGCTGCCCCCTTGGGCGACGATGACGCCCTCGGTTTTCGCGTCGACTTCAAATACAGCTGTCACCGTGTGAGAGCGAGCCTTGACGTTCGGCGCTGTCCCTTCCGGCACACGCACAGTGCCAGGATAGAACGTGAACTGATCACGCCCGCGAGAAAGGCTTGGACGGTCGGGAACGTTCCCACGCTCTACAAAACGGTCGTCCAGCGGCAGTACGTTGTACTTCCTGGCCTCGGATTCGAACAACGCCTGAAGCTGTTTGAGTTTGGCCGGATTCTTCGCCGCCAGGTCATCCGCCTGACTGAAGTCCTTGCTCAAATCGTAAAGCTCCCACTTGTCGTTCTCGAAGTCACCCTTGCGCCCCAGCAATTCCCACGGCAAACCGTGGCGGGCGGCCGCTACCCAGCCGTCATGGTAGATCGCGCGATTGCCCATGATTTCGAAATATTGGGTGGTGTGCCGGGTCGACGCATTGGCATCGTTGAAGCTGTAGAGCATGCTGACACCCGCCAGCGGAACCTGTTTCTGCCCGTTGACGGTCTCCGGCATTTTGATGCCGGCCGCCTCGTAGATGGTCGGCGCCACATCAATCATGTGATGCCACTGGTCACGCACCTCGCCGTGCGCCTTGATACGGGCAGGCCAACTGACGGTGAAACCGCTGCGCGTGCCGCCGAAGTGACTCGCCACCTGCTTTGTCCACTGAAACGGCGTATCAACAGCCCATGCCCAGCCCACTGAGAAGTGATTCTCATGTTTGGGGCTGCCGATTTCGTCGATGACTTTCAGCATGTTCGGCACGTTGTCCGGGATACCGTTTTGCGTGGCCATGTTGTTGACCGTGCCATTCAATCCGCCTTCGGCAGAGGCACCGTTGTCACCCAGTGCCAGCATGACCAGAGTGTTATCGGCATTCGGGCTTTTAGCCACGGCATCCAGTACTCGCCCTACTTGCTCATCAGTCTGAGTCAGAAAACCGGCGAAGACTTCCATCTGCCGACTGTACAAGCGCTTTTGATCGTCGGATAGCGTGTCCCAGGCCGGCAGTTCTGCGGGGCGCGGGGTGAGCTTGGCTGAAGCAGGGACAATCCCCAGTTTTTTCTGTTGGGCAAACACCATCTCGCGATAGCTGTCCCAGCCCATGTCGAACTTGCCTTTGAACGGTTCTATGTAGGACGCAGGAACTTGATGCGGCGCATGCATGGCACCGGGAGCGTAGTAGACGAACCAAGGTTTTTTGGGGGCTACCGATTGTTGCTCGCGCAGCCAGTTGATCGCGTGATCGGCCAGGTCTTCGTTAAAGCTGTAGCCCTGTTCCGGAGTTTTTGACGGTTCTACCGGCACGGTATTTTCAAAAAGCTGAGGGTAGAACTGACTGGTCTCACCCCCCTGAAAACCATAGAAATAGCCAAAGCCCTTGCCCGTTGGCCAGCGATCGAAAGGCCCGGCCGAGCTGGTCTCCCAGTCCGGCGTGTCATGCCATTTGCCGAATGCAGCGGTGGTATAGCCGTGATCTTTGAGCACCTGACCGATGGCGGCGTTGTTGTCCTCCCAGACGCTGTTGTAGCCCGGGAACCCCGTTGCGCCTTCAGTGATGCCGCCCATCCCGACCTGATGATGATTGCGCCCAGACAATAACGCGGCGCGAGTCGGTGAGCACAACGCGGTGTTGTGCATCTCGTTGTAACGCACGCCTTGCTCGGCCAGTCGATCAAAGTTGGGCGTTGGCGTCAGGCCGCCGTAAGCCGAAGTACCGGCGAACCCGAGATCGTCGATCAGGATGACCAAAACATTCGGTGCATCCTTGGGCGGGGTCACAGGTTGCGGAAAGTCGGACTTGGACGTTTTGTAGGTTTCACCGACGGTACCACCGAACGGTGCTGTCGGCAGCGGCAGGCTGGCGCCCGCTGTTGCGGGGGCGGCTTGGGCGGTCAGCGAGCCGACACTGCCAAGTAACGCGGTGGCCAGCATGAATGACGGTTTACTCGGTTTGGACATGCATCAACTCCCTTTGCATTCAAAAGTCTCAGGCAATCAGCTGATAAAACTCAGCCAAGCCTGGTAATCATCAACGTGGCACCCACGATCTCGCTGGGTGAACGGCCTTGAGCAATCAATCCGGACATGGCTCGCAGATAAGGCGCTGTATGGGCAAAGAATTGGTAGTAGCCTTTACACAAATAGTTGAGCCCTGGTTCGCCTTCATCTGTTTCGATGAAACGATGTTTTGGGCAGCCGCCCCAACACCCTTTCAGCATGTTGCACTGCTGGCACTGCTTGGGGAGTGAGGTCAGCTTGTCCTGGCCGAACTTCTGTTGCTCCGGGGATTGCAGCAAAGTGGACAGGGACTGCTGGGTGAGATTGCCCAAGCGGAATTTCGGATACACGTAGTGATCACAGGAAAAAACGTCGCCGTTATGCTCGACGACCACCGCCCGGCCACAGGTGGGCTGGTGGTGACAGGCCGCACCGGGCTCGCCCATGTAGTTCGCAAGCGCCCACTCGAAATTCATGACGTAAATCCGGCCCACATCACGCTTGATCCAGACATCGAAGATCGCGTTGAGAAACGTGCCGTAGTCTTCCGAGCCAACAGACCAGGAGGTCAGATTTGGTTCGGCCTTGTGAGAAGCACTCAAAACCAGATCACTGTCCGGACCGTGCAAGGTGAAACCCATGGCGGCATCCGCCACGTCGGGAAGCCTTTCGACGATGGGGATGAACTGGATGTACTCGACGCCGAGCTGACGGAAGAACTCGTACACCCTGAGGGGATCCTGGGAGCTGCGTCGGTTGACGCATGCGAGGATGTTGAAACGAACCTTGTATTTTTTCAGCGACTCAAGGGCACGCAGGACCAAGGCATGGCTTGCATGACCGCTGGAGGTGACACGGTACTCATCGTGAATATCGGCCGGACCATCTAGTGACAAGCCCACCAAAAAATCATGCTCGGCTAAAAATTGACTCCACTTGTCGTCGATCAATAACCCATTGGTCTGGAAGCTGTTGGTGATCTTGCGGCCAGCGCCATGAACCGCCTGCATTCTTATCGCATGCTGGTAGAACTCCAACCCCATCAGTGTTGGCTCGCCGCCCTGCCAAGTGAACGCTACTTCGGTCTGGTCGGTGTGCGAAGCGATGTAGTTTGCGACGTAACTTTCCAGCACATCCAGATTCATTCGGTGACGACGCTCGTCACGATACAGCGCGGCCTTTTCGAGATAGAAGCAATAATCGCAATCCAGATTGCAATCAGCCCCGCTGGGCTTGGCCATAACATGAAACGCGTAGGGTGGCGCAGGAACATTACGAGCGTAGAAGACTGCTGACATCGACTTGACCTTTCTACCTGTGCGAAATGCAGCATTGACTATAGACGGGATTCTCGAGTGGGCAATTGACAAGAGTGTCGATCAAACGGACAGATTTGCGAGCAACAATAGCTGACAGAATCTGATCAAGCCCTGTATCCCGTTCGGTGGGAAACCACTGCTGCTACGACGCATGACTTTCAAAGCCGCGGAATTGAGTCCGATCAAAACTTGGCTGAAAGGCTGTTTTTGGCCGAAAGCGTACCTATTTCCAGTGACTCATTTTCGGTCACAAATCTGTCACCCCCAAACTGCTAACATCCCTCCGCCTCCCTTATCCAAGAGCCCCCAACCCAAGGTGCCCCCCAAGGTGTCCCCAAACCCCCACCAAAAAATCATCCTCCGCTCCGAAAACCTCCACTCCGATGACTTCGGTGCCCTCTTCTCCCGGCTCTTCGGCAATCGCTACGCCGACACCCCGCCGCTCCCTTCGAACATCATCATCGGCGGCGTCTACGGCAGACACGACGGCGTCAGTTTCCGGCGCATGCATTACCACGGCGATTTCACTGTCACCTTCCCCGACCCGCAGGATGAGATCACGTTCGTGATTCCCACGGCCGGCAAGATTGTGTTCAACCACCGCACCGAGTCCGTCGGCGTGGCGCAGGTGGGGTTGGCGATTGATAAGGCGGATATCCGCTCGATGCGGTTTCTCGACAATCACGCGCAGCACGGCATTTCGGTGAGTCGTGGGCAGCTGACTGAGCGGTTGGCGGCGTTGTTGGGGCGGCCGATTGTGCAGAAGATTGTGTTTGAGCCGGTGGTGGATCTGCACTCGGCGGCGTTTCAGGGGATCAAGGCGTTGATTGATCTGGCGACGGGGACGGAGTTTGATTTGTTGCTCAACAGCGGCACGCTGATGCCGTCGCGGTTGCGCGAGATGTTGATTGATGCGGTGCTGGAGGCGTGGCCGCACAATTTTACCGAGGCGTTGCGCCAGTCGGCGCCGAGGGTGGCGCCGCGGCATGTGAAGTTGGCGGTGGAGTTTATTCGGGCGCATCCGGAGCAACTGGTGAGTGGGGTTGAGTTGGCGCGGTTGAGCAATGTCAGTCAGCGCGCATTGCAGGATGGGTTTCGGCGGTTTGTCGGGATGTCGATTGTGGCGTATCAGCGGCAGGTGCGATTGGAGCGCGCTTTCGAGGCGCTGGGTCAGGGGCATTCGGCGTCGGTGACGGAGGTGGCGTTGCGCTTTGGCTTCAGTAATGTCGGGCGGTTTTGTCAGTATTTTCAGCAGGCGTACGGGGTCAGTCCGGCGGATTTGCGCTCGGGCGCGCGCCCGCGACGCTGACAGGCGTTGGCGGCAGGAGTATTGATCTGCGGCAAGATCGGCCGATGGCGTCAGCGCTAATCTGTAGTCGCTGATTAAACAGCCGTGCAGCCGCACGTCACGGGCCTTGGGCCAAGGTGGCGTCAAATGAACAAAAAACGCATTGTCTGGGGGAGCATTCTCCTGGGCCTTCCGTGTGTCTTGCTTCCAGTACTTTTGATGGGTTACGTCGCCTGGGTGTTGAACCTGGCAGCGGCGCAGCAACGTCTCGAATCGCTGGCGTCCGTGGCCTCCAGCCGCGCCAACAATACCTTCCATGAAGCCGCCGGGGTGCTGAAGAGCGTCGCCGCGTCGAGCCTTGCGCCGTGTACGCCGGAGAGCATCGACGAGATGCGTCTGCTGACGATCAACACGTTTGCGGTGAAGTCGATCGGCTACGTCGAGGAAGAGGTTTATGCCTGTGGCTCTTGGGGGCCGGTGGGCCATCGGGTAACGCCGTGGAAGGAAGATTTTGTCACCGCTGACGGGGTGCGCGTGTCGCTCGGGGTGCAGGCGCGGATTGTGCCGGCCAAGCCGATGATGGCGCTGCAGTATGCGGCGTTCAATGTGCTGGTCGACCCCGAGCAGTTTTTGCAGGTGCTGGTTGAGGACGATGTGCACTTGATGGTCGGCACCGCTGCCGGGCATCTGGTGGGCGTGTCGCGGCCAGGGGCGGAGCGTTTCATGAGTCGCGTGCACCTGGGCCCCGCTTCGGCGCTGGAGGACGGTTATTTGTATACGCTGGTGCACAGCGGTGACTGGGTGGCGATTGCGGCGGTGTCGCGCCACGAGTTGCTGCTGGGTCTGGTGCGCCGGGAGATGCTGTTGCTGCCGATCGGCGGGTTGATTGCCGGGATGCTTGCGCTGGTGATTGTGCGGCGTACACGCAAGCGTGTGTCGCCACTGGCCGAGCTGGAACTGGCGGTGCGTAATCGTGAGTTCATCGTGCACTATCAGCCGATCATTGATTTGAGCGATGGCGCCTGTGTGGGCGCTGAAGCCTTGGTGCGCTGGTGGCATCCGGATGGCAGTCTGGTGCGGCCCGATCTGTTCATTCCGCTGGCTGAGCAGAGTGGGCTGATTCTGCCGATCACCGATCAGGTGATCGACCACGTCATGCAGGATCTCGGGCCGCTGCTGGTGAAAGAACGCAGCCTGCATGTGGCGATCAATCTGGCGGCGGCGGATGTCAGCAGCGGGCGTTTTCTGCCACGGCTGAAGTCCGCCATGAACAAGGCTGATGTGTGGCCGAGCCAGATCTGGCTGGAGGCCACCGAGCGCGGTTTTGTGCAGATCGAATCAGCGCGGCAGACGATGAATCAGGCGCGGGAGTCGGGGCATCTGGCAGCCATCGATGATTTCGGCACCGGGTTTTCCAGCCTGCAGCATTTGCAGCAGCTGCCGCTGGATGTGCTGAAGATCGACAAGTCGTTTGTCGACACTATCGGACGCGATCCGGGGGCGAGTTCGGTGACCGCGCATATCATCGACATGGCCAAGAGTTTGCGTTTGAAGGTGGTGGCTGAAGGGATTGAGACGGAAGCGCAGCTGGATTATTTGCGCAGTCGTGGGGTGGATTTCGGGCAGGGTTGGTTGTTTGCCAAGCCGATGTCTGCCGAGGAGTTTTTGCGGTTTGTTGGGGAGCGTTGTGGAGGGATTGTGCAACTGAATGGTCAGGTTGGTGAGCTGGTTGGGTGTGTTTGACCAGGCTAGTTTTTGGGGCCGCTTCGCGGCCCAGCGGGAGCAAGCTCCCTCGCCACAGGTTTGGGAGCGTCCTTCAGTTTTGGGGTCATCCTTGACCTGAGTGCTGTCCCTTCTTTAGAACGCGTAACTGGCCTTCAGGCTGCCGCTGAAACCGTGGCTGTCACCGCCGCCGCTGGCACCGACTTCTGCGCCGACACTGACGGCGCCGAGGCTGGCCATCAGGTTGACGCCGCCGCTGAACTGGTCGCGGTTGTCGAAGGCGGCGCGTTGTTCGATGTCGAGGCCCAGCAGGTGGCTCTCGGTGTTGACGTCGTTGTTGCCCAGCGTGCGTTCGTAGCCGACTTGCACACCTGGCACCAGCTGCCACGCACCCATCGCCACCGGGGCGAAAGCGACGTTGAGGTTGGCGACGGCGCTGCGGCGGGTGGCGGTGTTGTCGTCGACGTCGAGGGACAGTTCGCTGCCCTTCTCTTTAAAACCCTTCAGGTCGAGGTGGCTGACTCTGAAGCCGAGGCTGGGTTCGAGGATCATGCCGCCGACCGGTGCACGGTAACCCAGCGCCAGCGTCGCGCCGGTGAGGTTGCCATGGGTGTCGCCCTTGGCCGTGCCGAGGCCGCCGCCGAGTTCGCGTTTGCTGTCGTAATCAACGTAGCCGGCGCTGGCGTTGGCGTCGACGAACAGGCCGCGCTCCAGGCTGGTGAGGCCGTAGCGCGCACCGAGGTTGAAGAAGGTGAAGTCGGTATCGGCCTCGCCGCCCGCGCCGCCGACGGTGCCTTTGCTGTAGCCGAAACCGCCGCGTGCGCTGAGTTGTTCGGAGAAGCGCTGGGTGAGGCCGACCATCAGGCCCTGGCTGTGTTCGTTGCTGCTCTCGGCGTGGGACGAGCCGTCGGTGCCGAGGTAACCGGCGAGCGCGGTGATCCACAAACGGTATTGGCCGACTTTCAGGTCGGTGCCGCTGGCGTAGGGTGCGGCGGCTTGTTCGATCAGCGCGTTCTGCCGCAGCAGGTAGCTGGCGGCGTCAGCGTGAACCTGACCGCCGACTTGGGATTCAACACCGCCGAGGGTGCCGGCGTCGATCGCCGATTGCAGGTAGTAGTTGTAGGCGCTGTAGGTGCCGGACAGGTTGGTGTTCTGCAATTGCCGCAACAACTCGGCACCGGCAGCGGCGTTGCCGATCAGCCCGGCCTGACCCGGCAGGCTGTTGTACTCGACCAGTTTGCCGCGCAGGACGTAGATGGTTTCCTGCGACAGGCCGAGGCCTTGTTTGAGGTAGTTGTCCATGCTGCCGTACTCGGCGGTGACTTCATCGAGACCGGCCTGCAGGTAGCTGGCCTGCACCCCGAGCAACGGCGCGTAGACCGAAGCCATGCTCGGTGGCAGTGCTTTGAGGGTCGCGGCGACGCGGGCGGCGGTGTAGTCGTTGGTCGCGAGGTAGTTGGCCATGATGGTCGCGTTATCGACCCCGGCGATGCTCTGCAACACGGCGGCGGTCCAGCCAGTGCGGTCCTTGCCGGCGGTGCAGTGGAACAGTTGCGCGCCATCGGTGCTGGCCAGTTCGTTGAACAGTTTGCCGAACTGACCGCGCATCCCCGCGTCGCTGACGAAGGCGCGGTTGGTCTGTTCCATCATGGCGATGGCGTCGGCGGCGCTTTTGAACGACACGGTGGTGATGTTCGCGCCCGAGGTGGTGCTGCCGATGATGTCGATGTTCTGGTAGGTCACGCCGGTCAGCATTGTGTCCGGGGTGCCAGCGATTTCGCTCGGCGTGCGCAGGTCGTAGACGGCTTTGATGCCCAGGCTGTTGAGGGTCGCCAGATCCGCTGCCGACGGTGTGATCGCGTTGGAGCGGTAAAACACGCCGCCACGCATGGTGCCGTCGTGGGCCGTGGAATACGCAGTGGTGAGGCCGGCGACATCACGGAAATTGTCGATGCTTTTCAGCCGCGGCGTATCGAGCGCGACGGACTCGGCAGCGTGGGCAGCGGCGATGGACAGGCTCAGAACGGACAGCGAACACACAAGACGTTGGAACACAGTGCAGCCTCATTGGAATTAGCGTTGGGCTGGCTACTATCTGCAATCAACTGATAGCGAATATGACAGAACGACTGCGCTCGTAAATGCCTGCGCGATTGGGCCGTGGGCTGCGTTTTTGGTCTGTGGGTTAACAAAAACTCCTGTAGGAGCTGCCGCAGGCTGCGATCTTTTGCCTTTTGCAGATCAAAAGATCGCAGCCTGCGGCAGCTCCTACTGAGAGATCACAGCTAGCCCTGCTGGCGATTGCGGTGCATGACGATCTCCAGCCCCTCGCTCACCTCCGGCACCTGAAAGTAACGCGTGATCAAATCAAACTCTGCATCCGAAGCGGCAAACTCGTGCTCCGCCAGGGTATTGCGCGCATGCAGCCGAGCACGGCAGGTGGCGTCATCCACTTCCAGGTAATGCAGGCAGTGCCGCACTCGCGCGCTATCCGCCAGCCCTCGCAGCCACTGCCGATCCGCCACGGTATTGGCCGGAAAATCCAGCACCACACTCACCCCGGCCGCCAGCAGATCGATCACCAACGGCCCCAGCACCCCGCGAATCTGCCGCGCACATCGCACGTAATCCGCCACGGATTTGATCTGCTCCGGATACAGCCGCGACAGCCACTGATCTTCACTGAGCACAAGCGCGCCGTGCTGCTCGGCCAGCGATTGGGCCAGTGTCGATTTGCCCGAGGCGATCTTGCCGCACATCAGGTGTAGTGTGGGTGTACGCATTGGGGACGCTTCCTTATGTCGATTGCTGGATAATGCCCAACGCCTGACAGACAGGCAATCAATGCGCCTGACCCAGCGGGGAACCGTGATGACTGCAACAAACGTACGCCGATGCACCTCATGGCTGCTGCTCACCCTGCTCGCCACCACCCTGGCGCTGACCGCGGGATGTTCAAGCAAGCGCTACGCCACCAACGGCTCGAACTGCTACGCCAAAGCCGTGCCCACTTCCGGCGAAGGCGGTTTAGCCTGGGGCGATACCTTGAGCATGGCGCGCAAGAAATCGCTGAATAACTGCATGCGTTATGCGAGCCGCTCCGGAGGTACGCCGAACACCTGCCAGGTTGTGCAGGCGCAGTGCAAACGCTGAGCGCGCCGATAATGATGTTGGCTGACACGGCCCCATCGCTGGCAAGCCAGCTCCTACAGGGTTATTGGGTAGATTCAGGATTGGCGGCTGCCAGAGATCCAACGTGGGAGCGAGCCTGCTCGCGAATGCGATCTGTCAGCCAAGGCGATAGCGACTGACACGCCCTCTTCGCGAGCAGGCTCGCTCCCACATGGGGTTGTGCAGTGGACTCAGCATTAGCGGCGGGCTCGCACAGGTTTTTCGCTGCAGGTGAGATTAGCGATCGGCCTGACGATCGAATCAGGCACCGCGCTTGAGTACTGCCGTCGAAACCCGCGGCTGGATCATTTTCTCGATCAGCGCGACGACGTCCTTCGCACCGTAGCAGCGGAACAAAATGCTCCCGGCATCGGTGTCCAGGCAGACGATTTTGGTGATGAAGCCGCCTTCGAGGCTGACCTTGCGGATCATCCCCAGCGGCACTCTGATGTCCAGTGCGCCGTCCTGAACCATGCGGTTCATGGCGTTGGCATTCAGGTACACAGCGGTATTGGTCAGGGTCATTTTGCCGCCGA
Organism: Pseudomonas sp. NPDC087803; assembly: GCF_044742995.1. Lineage (NCBI taxonomy): Bacteria > Pseudomonadati > Pseudomonadota > Gammaproteobacteria > Pseudomonadales > Pseudomonadaceae > Pseudomonas > Pseudomonas sp. NPDC087803. The sequence continues at coordinate 9,252 of NZ_JBIUVO010000002.1, read as the reverse complement.
CCCAGAGTCCGCCGTAAACCTCTTTGAACCCCTCAAGCACGCCGGCCAATGCGCCGACGTTACCGCTGCCGGCAACATCGTAAAAATCGCCGACACCTTCGTAATCCACCTCGACGTCAGCCACCAGAAAGTTGACCAGCTTCGACTTCACGACTTTCTCTTCCATCCTTGTATCTCCATGTCCCCAGAACACTCACCCGTGGTGAGGGGATTTATCCCCGATGGGCTGCGTAGCAGGCCGCCTCTTTATTGGTTGAAGAGGCCGGGCTCGCTTCGCGCGCCATCGGGGATGAATCCCCTCACTACAGGTTTACTCAGTAAAAGTGACCGTCTGTTATCAGCGATTCAAACCCGCCGCATTGGCGCGTGCCGCGTGCAGCTTTTTGTAGCTGTCGATCAGACGCAGATGACGATCCAGCCCTTCGAGTTTCATGCTGGTCGGTGTCAGACCGTAGAAACGCACGCTACCGTTGACCGAACCAATCGCCGCGTCCATGCGCTCGTCGCCGAACATGCGACGGAAGTTGGCTTCGTAATCGGCCAGTTCCAGGTCTTCGTCCAGCTCCATTTCCAGGCACACGTTCACCGCCTGATAGAACAAGCCGCGCTCGACGGTGTTGTCGTTGTACTGCAGGAAGGCTTCGACCAGATCCTTGGCCTGCTCGAATTTCTGCAGGGCGAGGTAGATCAGCAGGCGCAGTTCCAGAATGGTCAACTTGCCCCACGGCGTGTTGTCGTCGAACTCAATGCCGATCAGCGTGGTGATGTCGGTGTAATCATCCAGCTCGCTGCTTTCCAGACCTTGGGCCAGGTTGCGCAGACCGACTTTGCTCAAGCTGTGCAGGTTGAGGATGTCGGCACGGAATTGCAGGGCCTTGTTGGTGTTGTCCCAGATCAGGTCGTCCACCGGGTAGATTTCCGAGTAGTCCGGCACCAGGATCCGGCAGGCATTCGCGCCGAGGTCGTCGTAGACCGCCATGTAGGCTTCTTTGCCCATGTCTTCGAGGATGCCGAACAGGGTCGCGGCTTCTTCGGCGTTGGAGTTTTCGCCCTGACCCGAGAAGTCCCACTCGACGAACTCAAAGTCAGACTTGGCACTGAAGAAGCGCCACGACACCACACCGCTGGAGTCGATGAAGTGTTCGACGAAGTTGTTCGGTTCGGTCACTGCCTGGCCGGAGAACGTCGGTTGCGGCAAGTCGTTCAAGCCTTCGAAACTGCGGCCTTGCAGCAGTTCGGTCAGGCTACGCTCCAGCGCTACTTCCAGACTCGGGTGCGCGCCGAACGAGGCGAACACGCCACCGGTACGCGGGTTCATCAGGGTCACGCACATCACCGGGAATTCACCGCCCAGCGACGCGTCCTTGACCAGCACCGGGAAGCCCTGCTCTTCCAGCCCTTTGATCCCGGCAAGAATGCTCGGGTACTTCTCCAGCACTTCCTGCGGCACGTCGGGCAAGGCCATCTCGCCTTCGAGGATTTCGCGTTTCACCGCGCGCTCGAAGATTTCCGACAGGCACTGCACCTGCGCTTCGGCCAGGGTGTTGCCGGCGCTCATGCCGTTGCTCAGGAACAGGTTTTCGATCAGGTTCGACGGAAAGTAGACCACCTTGCGATCCGACTGGCGCACGAACGGCAGCGAGCAGATGCCGCGCTGGGTGTTGCCGGAGTTGGTGTCGTACAGGTGCGAGCCCTTGAGCTCGCCGTCGCGGTTGTAAATGTCGAGGCAGTATTGGTCGAGAATCTCTGTCGGCAGCTCGTCCTTCGGACCCGGTTTGAACCAGCGCTCGTTCGGGTAATGCACGAACTCGGCGGTGGCAATGTCCTCGCCCCAGAACTGGTCGTTATAGAAGAAGTTGCAGTTCAGGCGCTCGATGAACTCGCCCAGTGCCGAGGCCAGCGCACCCTCTTTGGTCGCGCCCTTGCCGTTGGTGAAACACATCGGCGAGTGCGCGTCGCGGATGTGCAGCGACCAGACATTGGGCACGATATTGCGCCACGAGGCGATTTCGATCTTCATGCCCAGATCGGCAAGAATCCCCGACATGTTGGCGATGGTCTGCTCCAGCGGCAGATCCTTACCGGCAATGTACGTGCCCGCTTCAGAGGTCGAGTGTGGCATCAGCAGCGCTTGCGCATCGGCGTCGAGGTTTTCGACTTCTTCGATCACGAACTCGGGGCCGGTCTGAACAACCTTCTTCACCGTGCAGCGATCAATCGAACGCAGGATGCCCAGACGATCCTTCTCGGAAATGTCTGCCGGCAATTCGACCTGGATCTTGAAGATCTGGTTGTAGCGGTTTTCCGGGTCGACGATGTTGTTCTGCGACAGACGAATATTGTCGGTCGGGATGTTGCGGGTTGCGCAGTACAGCTTGACGAAGTAAGCCGCGCACAAGGCCGACGACGCCAGGAAGTAGTCGAACGGCCCCGGTGCCGAGCCATCGCCCTTGTAGCGAATAGGCTGATCGGCGATCACCGTGAAGTCGTCGAACTTGGCTTCAAGTCGAAGGTTGTCGAGAAAGTTGACCTTGATTTCCATGCGGGTTTACCAGAGAGCAGAAACGAATTGGCGGCTATTATCCGGGTTTTCAGCCTGACGTCTTGTGCTTTTGCGTAATCGCCGCTGGGTGGGCTCTGCTGCGTCTTAGCGGGTACGGACGACAAAAATGCCCTGAGCAGTGAATTTTTTCGTGTCTTCTTGTATCTGACGCAAAGAAGCCATGCCAGCAAAACAATGGCATCGAATCCGTTCAGCTATGAGTGACCCGCATGAAATCAAGGAAAAACAAGGTCAATCCCATCGGATTGAAAGACATCACGATTGTCGACGACGCCAAGATGCGCAAGGCGATCACCGCCGCCGCACTGGGCAACGCCATGGAATGGTTCGACTTCGGGGTGTACGGCTTCGTCGCCTATGCACTGGGCAAGATCTTCTTTCCCGGTGCCGATCCTGGCGTGCAGATGATTGCCGCCCTGGCGACCTTCTCGGTGCCGTTCCTGATTCGTCCGTTGGGCGGGCTGTTCTTCGGTGCGCTGGGCGACAAGTACGGGCGGCAGAAAGTCCTCGCCGCGACCATCGTGATCATGTCGCTGAGCACTTTCGCCATTGGCCTGATTCCGTCCTATGAGTCGATCGGCATCTGGGCGCCGATCCTGTTGTTGCTGGCGAAGATGGCTCAGGGTTTCTCGGTCGGCGGTGAGTACACCGGCGCCTCGATCTTCGTCGCCGAATACGCCCCCGACCGCAAGCGCGGCTTCCTCGGCAGTTGGCTGGACTTCGGCTCGATTGCCGGTTTCGTCCTCGGTGCCGGGGTGGTGGTGCTGATTTCGACGATCATCGGCGAGGAGAAATTCCTCGAATGGGGCTGGCGCCTGCCGTTCTTCCTCGCGCTGCCGCTGGGCATGATCGGCCTCTATCTGCGGCATGCGCTGGAAGAGACGCCGGCGTTTCAGCAGCATGTCGAGAAGCTTGAAGAAGGTGATCGCGAAGGTCTGGCCGGTGGCCCGAAAGTCTCGTTCAAGGAAGTCGCGACCAAGCACTGGCGCAGCCTGATGACCTGCATCGGCGTGGTCGCGGTGACCAACGTCACCTACTACATGCTGCTGACCTACATGCCGAGCTACCTGTCGCACAACCTGCACTACAGCGAAAACCGTGGCGTGCTGATCATCATCGCGATCATGGTCGGCATGCTGTTCGTGCAGCCGGCGATTGGTTTTATCAGCGATAAAATCGGCCGCAAGCCGTTCATTGTGGTCGGCAGTATCGGCCTGTTCCTGCTGGCGATTCCGGCGTTCATGCTGATCAACAGCGGCAAGATCGGCCTGATCTTCTCTGGCCTGCTGATCCTTGCGGTATTGCTGAACTTCTTCATCGGCGTCATGGCGTCGACCCTGCCGGCGATGTTCCCCACGCACATTCGCTACAGCGCACTGGCCGCCGCGTTCAACGTCTCGGTGCTGATCGCCGGCCTGACGCCGACCGCCGTGGCCTGGCTGGTGGAAAGCACCAACAATCTGTACATGCCGGCCTACTACTTGATGGTGATTGCGGTGGTCGGCCTGATCACTGGCGTGACCATGAAGGAAACCGCCAACAAGCCACTGCGCGGCGCCGCACCGGCAGCGTCGGACCTTGAAGAAGCCAAGGAACTGCTCAAGGAACACCACGACCATATTGAGCAGAAAATCGAGGACATCGACGCCGAAATCGCCGAGCTCGAAGCCAAGCGTAAAGAACTGGCGCAACAGCATCCGCGTATCGACTGATCGTCGGCAGCGCGGTCGCTCAAAACGGATTGAGCGACCGCCTGCGCCCCGCGTGAAACTTATAGAGCAGGCAACCAGTCACTGGATTTAGCGGAGGTTAAGGCATGTCGCGCCACCTCGATGACTGCAGGTGCCAGCGTGATCACTCACTCCGATCGTCGTAACAATCTGTCGCTGGACAGCCTCAATTTCTTCCTCGCCGACGTACGCGACGGGCTCGGCCCGTATCTGGCGATTTACCTGTTGGCGGTGCACCACTGGGAGCCGGCCAGCATCGGCCTGGTGATGACCCTCGCCGGTATCGCCGCCCTCGTCACTCAGACACCCGCCGGCGCGCTCGTCGATAACACCCGCAGCAAACGGGCGGTGATCGCAATTGCCGCGTTGTTGGTGACCGGCAGTTGCGTGGTGTTGCCCTTCGTCACCTCCTTCAGCCTGGTGGCGATCACCCAAGCCCTGAGCGCCGCCGCGGCATCGGTGTTCGCCCCGGCCATTTCGGCGATCACCCTGGGCATCACCGGCCCGCGAGCCTTCACCCGGCGTACCGGGCGCAACGAAACCTTCAACCATGCCGGCAACGCCTGCGCGGCGTTGCTGGCCGGTGGGTTCGCCTACCTCTTCGGGCCGGTGGCGGTGTTCTACCTGATGGCGGTCATGGCGCTGTGCAGTGTGATCGCCGTGAGCTTCGTCGATGCCAACGCGATCAACCATGATCTGGCCCGGGGCCTGGACCCGAGCGATACCACACACGCCAAGGCACCTTCGGGATTGGCGGTGCTGCTGACCAACAAAGCGCTGCTGATGTTCGCCATCTGTTGCGCCCTCTTCCACTTGGCCAACGCGGCGATGCTGCCGCTGGTCAGCCAGAAACTGGCGCAGGTCAATCTGCAGATGGCCACGCCACTGACCTCGGCCTGTATCGTCGCCGCGCAACTGGTGATGGTGCCGGTCGCCTTGCTGGTCGGGGCCAAGGCCGATGTGTGGGGACGCAAGCCATTGCTGCTCGCAGGCTTCCTGATCCTGCCATTGCGCGGCGTGCTCTATACCTTGTCCGCCGACCCTTACTGGCTGGTCGCGGTGCAGATGCTCGACGGCGTCGGTGCAGGGATCTTCGGCGCACTGTTCCCAGTGGTGGTCAAAGACCTGACCCTGGGCACCGGACACTTCAACATCAGCCTCGGCGCCCTCTCGACGGTGTTCGGCCTGGGCGCGGCATTGAGCAGCAGCGTGGCGGGGATCGTGCTGCAGGAGGCCGGTTACAACGCGGCGTTTCTGACCCTGGCGCTGATTGCCGCCGGCGCATTTGTGTTGCTGTTGCTGGCGGTGCCGGAAACCATGGCCGAGCGCCGCAGTGCGCCTGTCGCCGCGACTTGAAAGGCGTGCACGGGCATCGCACGCCGAGGATGCAACTTAATCATCACGCGCCCGGTCAATGGAGCGTCCATGGCACCTGTTGATGAACACATCACGAGCGCCGCTTGCACGTATATTGAATAAAACCCGAGCCACAATAATCAATAAGGCATGAGTGGTGGAAATCCTCAAACATCTTTCCCGCGAGCAGCTTGAAGCGGAGGTTCACCGTCTGCGCCTGGCGCTCGAGGGTGGTGCGATCTGCTCGCCCGACACCGGCGCCGAACCCGGCATCGCCGCGCAACTGGCTGCCAGCCGTGCGGCGCTCGCCAGCAGCGAGGCGCGTCAACGGGCTATTTTCGAATGCGCGATCGACTTTGCGATGATCGTCACCGATCCGCAGGGCACGATCACCGAGTGGAACTCGGGAGCGACCGCTGTCATAGGCTGGACCGCCGACGAAATATGCGGACAGAATGCGGCGGTATTTTTCACTCCGGCCGATCGCGCGGCCGGCCGCGTCGAACAGGAAATGCAACGCGCCCTGCTCGAGGGACGCGCCTCGGACGAGCGCTGGCATGTGCGCAAGGACGGCCAGTTATTCTGGGCTTCGGGCGAGCTGATGCCGCTGTACGCGGACGATCAGCACCCGCTGGGCTTTGTGAAAATCCTGCGCGACCGTACCCAGGAACACTTGGCCGGGCGGGCGATGGCCGAGACGCAGGAACGCTATCGCCTGGCCGTCAAAGCGACGCGCGATGCCGTTTGGGATTGGGATTTGCAGAACAACCAGATCATCTGGAACGAGGCGTTGCAGCAGGCTTACGGTTTCCCGCCGAGCTGCCTGAGCAGCAGCGGTGACTGGCGCCTGGCCCAGATCCACCCGCAGGATCGTGAGCGGGTTCGGGTTTCAATCAAGACGACCATCGACGGCCCGGGAGAAACCTGGAGTGCGGAATATCGCTTCCGTTGTGAGGACGGCACTTTCGCCGAAGTGCTCGATCGCGGACACCTGATCCGCAACGCCGAAGGCCGGGCCGAACGCATGATCGGCGCCATGCTCGACCTGACCCGCTCGCGCAGCGCAGAGACTGCCCTGCGCCGCAGCGAGGAGCGGTTCAGCACGATTCTGGAAACCATTGAAGCAGCGTTCGCCATCGTCAAAGTCAAATTCGACGCCGCCGACCGGCCGGTCGACTATTACTTCGTCGAGGCCAACCCGGCGTTCGAACGCCAGTGCGGCGTCAATCTGCGTGGCAAGTGGGTCACCGAGTTTGCGCCGAACCTGGAAAGCTTCTGGTTCGAGACCTACGGACATGTGGCCAAGACCGGAGAACCGGCGAATTTCGAGAGCTATGCCAATACCTTCGAGCGTTGGTTCGACGTGCGCGCGGTACGTGTCGGAGCCCCCGCAGACCGGCAGATCGCGATCTTCTTCAGCGACGTCACGGAGCGGCGAGCTGCGCAGGAGCGCCTGCGTATCAGCGAAGCACTGGCCCGGGAAAACGTTGAGCGCGTGCAACTGGCCCTCGCCGCCGGCGCGATCATCGGGACTTGGCATTGGGACTTGGCAACCAACCGGTTCAGCGTGGACGAGGCCTTTGCCCGGGTGTTTGATCTTGATCCGACGCTGGGTCGTGAGGGGTTGAGCCTGGAGCAGATAGTGAGCACCGTGCATCCCGACGATGCGCAGGGACTGGCCACTGCGATCAGCGAAGCCATCGCCCGCGGCGGCGCCTACTCTCACCAATATCGCGTGCGCCGTGCTGACGGGACTTATCAGTGGATCGAGGCGAACGGACGGGTCGAGTGTGCCGGCGATGGCACCCCGCTGCGCTTTCCGGGCGTGCTGATCGACGTTGAGGAGCGACGTAATGTCGAAGCCGAGCGAGACCGTGCCATCGCCGCACTACGTGCGCTGAACGACACCCTCGAACAACGGGTATCAGCGCGCACCGCCGAGCTGATGCAAGCCGAAGAAAAACTGCGGCAGTCGCAGAAAATGGAAGCTGTCGGACAACTGACAGGGGGACTGGCGCATGACTTCAACAATCTGCTGGCAGGCATCTCCGGCGCTCTGGAACTGATGGGTAAACGCATCGCCCAAGGCCGTTTGAATGACGTCGACAAGTATCGTGAGACCGCACAAGGCGCAGCCAAGCGCGCGGCGTCGCTGACCCACCGCCTGCTCGCCTTCTCCAGACGCCAGACCCTCGATCCCCGGCCGACCGACGTCAACAGCCTGATGATCGGCATGATCGAACTGATTCAGCGCACCGTCGGCCCGAGCATCCGCGTTGAAACGATGGGCGCGCCCGATCTGTGGCCGGCGCTGGTGGATGCCAGCCAGTTGGAAAACGCGTTGCTAAATCTGTGCATCAACTCGCGCGACGCCATGCCTGATGGCGGCCGCATTTCCATCGAGACCTCCAATCGCACCATTGCCCGCGACCCGGCACGCGCATTGGACATCCCCGAAGGCGAATACCTGTGCCTGTGCGTGACTGATACCGGCACCGGAATGACCGAAGAAATCATCGCCAAAGCGTTCGATCCGTTTTTCACTACCAAGCCATTGGGCCAGGGCACGGGGTTGGGGCTTTCGATGATCTATGGGTTCGCCCAACAATCTGGCGGTCAGGTGCGCGTGCATTCGCAGGTTGGCCTGGGCACTACCATGTGCATTTACCTACCGCGCCATGACATCAAAGCGGTGCAGAACCCTGATGATCGGGACATGACGCTCGCGCACAGTCCGAAGGCCGGCGAGACGATTTTGATTGTCGACGACGAACCGACGGTGCGAATGCTGCTAACCGAAGTACTCAGCGAACAGGGTTACACGGTTCTGGAGGCGGCGGACAGCATGGCCGGGTTGAAAATGCTGCGCTCCCCTGCGCCTATCGACTTGCTCGTCACGGATGTCGGCTTGCCAGGCGGCATGAATGGACGGCAAATGGCCGAAGCTGGCCGGGAAATCAGACCGAACCTGAAGACCTTGTTCATCACCGGCTACGCAGAAAACGCGGTGATTGGCGCAGGCCAGCTCGGCCCGGACATGCAGGTATTGACCAAGCCATTTGCGGTGGAAACCTTGGTATCACGGGTCAACGAGCTGATGTCGGCGGACTTCGAGTGAGCCGCGGGACTTATCTTTTCAAGCGGCCCTGCCGGGGCCGCTGCTGTACGCCGTGAGTTTTTCTGCTCAAAAAGCACTTTCCTGCGGGCAAAACAAAACCCCAACTGCTTTCGCAATTGGGGTTTCGGAATTTAATCTTGACGATGACCTACTCTCACATGGGGAAACCCCACACTACCATCGGCGATGCATCGTTTCACTTCTGAGTTCGGGATGGGATCAGGTGGTTCCAACGCTCTATGGTCGTCAAGAAATTCGGGTACTGACTCGTGACCGGCTGGCCTCGCTTCAGCAAATCGGGTATGTGATACAGGTGTCTTGTGAGCATCGCGAACTTTCGGTTCATTGCGTCTTCACACACCGCAATCTGATGCTCTCTCGAGTAGTCAAATTGCTTGGGTGTTATATGGTCAAGCCTCACGGGCAATTAGTATTGGTTAGCTCAACGCCTCACAGCGCTTACACACCCAACCTATCAACGTCGT
>NZ_JBIUVO010000001.1:684244-720542 GCF_044742995.1 Pseudomonas sp. NPDC087803 | reverse complement strand
GCGGCCGCACTTATCCCTGAAATACAAAACGCCCGATGCGGTGCATCGGGCGTTTTGAGACTGAAACAGGTGTAAACCTATTTCAGGACTAGACATGTCGCAAACACGGATATCAAACGCTTACTTTGCCTTCCAATGCCCGCCACCATTCTCACAATCAATTCGCGCCTGGGCCAAATGCTCCACGTCGTAGTAGTACGTGGTCACTTGGGAGTTGTCGGGGATGTTCAGCGCCTTGGCATTTTTGTCTTTGCTGGTGGAGTGCGGGTTGGCCAGGGATTCCTGGGTGATCGTGGCGATACATGTGGCCTGATAGTGGTCGGCACAGTGGTCGACCTTGGTTTTCTTACTGTTGAGCATGTCTTTGCTTTCATTGCTGCACGACCAGTCGATGGAGCTGACGGGCATGCCTTCGTATTCGTAGCAGCTGTGGGTTTCCACCGTTGGCACCGAAGCGCTGGAGGATTGAGTCTGAACGTCGCAGCCTTCGGCCATGACGCAGGTGGGGATGACGGCGAAGCTGGCGATCAGAAGCAGGAAGCGAATGTTCATCGGGGTTTCCTCTTCAGGGGCGCCGGGTCTGATCGAAGCGTTTGGCGCTTTATAGTTTCGAGATGGCGTCGAGGAGGGAGGTTCCATCGGGTTTTTGATTTGCTCGCGTGGCGTACACTGCGAAACAATCGGAAACATTCAGCGCCCAAGGATTGGAACATTGCCCATGATCGAAATCGGCAGCCGCAATAACGCGCCCCCCTCGCAACACCCATTCCACGACATCTATCTGTTTCACATTGACCCTGCAAAGCCAGACTCGCCTTTCTGTTTCGAGCAGTCGATGTCCGGCGGGCATATGGAGCATGGCGGTGCGCGGTGGTTGGCGCTGAATGAGCTGGACGCTTGGCCGGGCGAGTGGCGTGAACACCTGAGGAAGGCTGACTGCGCGTGGGTTGCCGAGTTGATCGATGCCCATCCAAATGCCGATCAGTCCACCGTGGTCTCGCTGATTCTTCAACGTCATTCCGGGCTTGCGAAGCCAACCGGACGGCTTGAAACGATCCGCAACTGGCTCAAACGCAACATCCACGTTGGCGGCCGCTATGGCGTTTAAACCACGGAGACTTCCATGACCCAGACCCTCGAACGCGCTATCGCCATCGCTGCCACCGCCCATGCCGGGCAGGTCGACAAGGGCGGTGCGCCGTACATTCTGCATCCGCTGAAAGTCATGTTGCGCATGACCACGCTGGAAGAACGCATCGTCGCCGTGCTGCACGACGTGGTCGAGGATTGCGGCATCAGCCTCGATGATTTGCGCAAGGAAGGTTTCAATGAAGACGTTTTGCGCGCTATTGAATCCGTGACCAAAGTGCCCGGCGAGTCCTACGAGGATTTCGTCGAGCGTGCGGCGCAGAACCCGATTGGCCGGGTGGTGAAACTGGCGGATCTGGAAGAGAACAGCGACCTGTCGCGGATTGCCTCGCCGAGTTGGGAGGATCTGGAGCGGGTCGAGAAGTATCGGCGGGCGATCGGGCGGTTGCGCACGTAAGAACGAATACCCCCCTGTAGGAGCTGCCGCAGGCTGCGATCTTTTGATCTTGCTTGTAAAAATCAAAGTCAAAAGATCGCAGCCTGCGGCAGCTCCTACATGGGATTGATGTCGGGTCAGTTGAATAGCCAGGAAGGCGAATATGAAATCGATTCTGTGTTTGTTGATCGCGGCTGCCGTTGGCGCTGCGTTGCAGGTCAGCGGTGTTCCTCATGGCCTGTTGCTGGGGGCGATTCTTGTCAGCGCATTGGTCGCCACCAGGTTCGGTTTTGCCCCCGCGACGCCTTACGGCCTGGGCTACATCCAGGTCACCTTGGGCATCGCCACCGGGCTGATGTTCGAGGCGTGGGACAGTGCGACGGCTTCAGCGATGCTGCCAAGCCTTGGCGTGTTGCTGATCTGCCTGACGGTTCAAATCGCACTCGCGGGATGGTGGCTGACCCGCGGCGCAGGCTGGAATCGCACCGATGCGCTGCTGGCGGTGTACCCCGGCGCACTGGCGGCGGTGTTCGATTTACTGGAATCGGAAAAGGCTTCGAGCAAAGTCATCATCGTGCACCTGATGCGCTTGCTGCTGATCACGGTGCTGGTGAGTTTTTTGATTCCCGGGCAGGCCTCGCTGGCCGTGGTTGAAAGCGCTCCGTTGAGCACGGGCATGGCGTTGACCGTGCTGGCGCTGATCGGTTTGAGTATCGTCATCGGGCGACTGCTGTTGATGATCGGCGTGCCAGCGCCGTTCATGTTGACGGCGATTCTCCTCACGGCGGTGTTTGTGAAGTCGGGATGGCTACACGGCTTTCATATGCCGGACTGGAGCCTGAATCTGGCGGCGCTGATTCTGGGGGTGCGGATCGGTTCGCGGTTTCAGGGGCTCGGTCTTGCTGAGCTGGGGCGGCATGGTCGTACCGCGCTGATAACGGTCGGCTTGATGATCGTGGTGGCGGCGGCATTCGCCGAAGTGGCGGCGCGTCGGCTGCACAGTGATCCGCTGTCGCTGTGGCTGGCATACATGCCGGGGGCGATCGAGACGATTGCAATTGTCGCGTTTGCTGGCGGGTTGAATGTGGTGTTCATCCTCACGCATCACCTGGCGCGGATGGTGTTGCTGCACTTTGCCCCGGCGTTGCTGGTGCAGGTGCGGCGAGTGCGGGGGGAAGTCTGAAGCACACCCCCCTGTGGCGAGGGAGCTTGCTCCCGCTGGGCTGCGAAGCGGCGCCAAACCCCGATACCACGGTGTTTCAGGTGTACCGAAATCGCAGGTTTTGCGACGACTGCGTCGCCGAGCGGGAGCAAGCTCCCTCGCCACAAAGGTTCACATATCTTTACCGAGTGTGGGCGGCAAAGCCCTCAAGCCCCGGTGCAATACCTTCCTTCAACGTCAACGCCGGAATCTCGTAATCCCCGGCATTCTGTTGCCGATACGCAATCGGCCGCGTGCTCCACAACTCATCCAGACGCGTGCCCAGCGCCTCGCAGGTCTCGGCAAACCGCGCTTGATCCATGCGGCTGGCGCGGTACACCAGGAAGGGCGGGACCACGTCGAAACCGGGGTAGAACAGCACGCCGTGCTGGATCGGAAACAGCAAATCATCAATCGGCCCGTTGATCCCGCGTGGGCTGTAGTGCGAATCCCAGCCCCCGGTGGTGACCAGCAGCATTGCGCGTTTACCTTTCATCTTGCCTTCGCCGTAACGCTCACCCCAGCGCGCATCGGAGTGTTCGCCGACACCGTAGGCAAAGCCATAGGCGTACACGCGCTCGACCCAGCCTTTGAGGATCGCCGGCATGGTGAACCACCACAGCGGAAACTGCAGGATCAGTGCATCGGCCCACAACAGCTTCTCCTGTTCCCGAGCAATGTCGGCGGCCTGGGTACCTTCGGCGTAGGCCCGTTTCGAATCGAGGGACGCGTGAAACGGTTGAGACTCGTCCCGGCCGGGGGCGTCGTCGGCGTCGAGGGCGGTCTTCCAGTTCATCGCGTACAGGTCGGAGACCTGCACGGTATGACCGGCGGCTTGCAGGCGCTGGACGCTGAAGTCTCTGAGCGAGCCATTGAGGGAAGTCGGTTCGGGATGGGCGTAGACCAGTAGGACGTTCATGTTGATGCTCCGGTTGCTGAATGACAGCAGGATCGGCGCTCCACAGGTATATTGGAAATGAATGTCTGATATGTCTGGTATAGCCATGAATAATTTGAGACGACTGGATATCAACCTGTTGTTGACCCTCGACGTGTTGCTCGCCGAGCACAATGTGACCCGTACAGCCGAGCGCTTGAACCTGTCGCAGCCATCGGTGAGCGTGCACCTGGCCAAGCTGCGCGAGATCTTCGGCGACCCGCTGTTGCTGCCCGGACCGCGCGGCATGCGCCCGACGGCGCGGGCCGATGAATTGCGCGAGCCGTTGCGCGAGGCGCTGGAAGCACTGGAGCGGGCGGTTGCGCCGGCCAGTGCCTTTGATCCGGCGCAGGCCCGCCACCTCTGGAAGGTTGCGGCGACGGATTACGGCGAGTCGACGGTGGTGCTGCCGGCCCTCAGCGGTTTGCGCATTCAGGCGCCGGGCACGCGGCTGGCGGTGATAGATCTGCTGCCGGCGCAATTGCTCAAGCAGGCGGAGCAGGGCGTGTTTGACCTGGCGCTGCACATCACCGAAGAGGCGCCGCTGGATCTGCATCAGCGGGTGCTGTTCACCGAGCATTACGTGTTGGCCGGGCGTGTCGGGCATCCGGGGTTGAAGAGTAAGCCGACTCGCGAACAGTTCTGCGCGTTGGAACACGTGATGGTGTCGCGCGAGGGCGGGGGCTTTTTCGGGGTGACCGACAAGGCGCTGGCAGAGGTCGGTCTGGCGCGCAAAGTGGTGCTGTCGGTGCCGCACTTTCTGATGGTGATGTCGGTGCTGGCGAGTACCGATCTGGTGGCGATGCTGCCGTCACGGCTGGTGCGCGGCAACCCGGCGTTGCAGGTGGTCGAGGCACCGCTGCATGTGCCGAGCTACGAAATGGCGATGTTCTGGGGCGAGCGCGCGCACCGCGATCCGGCACACAAATGGTTGCGAGAGCACCTGGCGGCGTCGGTGTAGTGGGTCAGGCGTGGCCCAAGGCAATCGCAAAAGACACCACGATCATGCACGCAAACGCAAAATTGAGATTCATCAGCTGTTCATCCTGAGCCTTTTTAAAGTGAGGCCATTCTGAACAGGCTGAATGCAAAGAAAAAATTCGGCCTGTTGATTCCAATGATCGAAACAATTGATAGCGGACGGTTTGTGTTTGCCCGAGGCTTTCGCTAGTCTCGGCAAAACCTGCAACTACAAGCACAAACAGGCAAAACCATGCACGATCACTCGGTCAATGAACTGCCCTCCCTGCGCCGGCAGAAAATCCTCCTGATCCTCGAACGCGACGGCAAGGTCATGGCCTCCGAGTTGAGCCAGCATTTCGCCGTGTCCGAAGACACCATCCGCCGCGATCTCGCCGAACTGGACAACGCCGGGCTGGTGCAGCGCGTGCATGGCGGGGCGCTGCCAAGGCCCAAGGACTCCGGCAAGGATTATTTCACCCGGCTGGATGAGACTGACGAGGTGAAAGTGCGGCTGGCGCAACGGGCGGCGCGCGAGGTCGAGGACGGGCAGATTGTGCTGTTCGATTCCGGCTCGACCACGTTGCAGGTGGCGCGCTCGCTGCGGGCAGATATCCAGATTACCGCGGTGACCGCCGCGCCGATGACCGCCATCGCCCTGTCCGAGTACAAGGGCGTGAAAGTGATTCTGGCCGGTGGGCAACTGAACCCGCACACGATGTCGGCCAGTGGGCACGAGGCGGTGCGGTTGTTGGCCGGGATCAAGGCCGATCTGGCATTCACCGGGGTCTGCGCGATTCACCCGGAGGTGGGTATCACCTCGCTGCATTTTGATGAAGTGCCGGTGAAGCAGGCACTGCTCGACAGCGCGGCACGGGTGATTGCGGTGACCACGGCGGACAAGCTCGGGGCGGTGGAGCCGTTTGTGGTGGCGACGTGCACGCGCCTGCACACGCTGATTACCGAGCGGCATGTGGCGTCGGGGAGTGTCGAGGATTATCGGCGGTTGGGGATTTTGGTGGAGCAGTTGTCTGATTGAGATTTTGCGCTGCGGCCGATGGCCTCATCGCGAGCAGGCTCACTCCTACAGTTGGAATGCGTTCCCCTTGTAGGAGTGAGCCTGCTCGCGAAAGGGCCAGTGCGATCAACGCAGCTTTTCAAGCATCTGGTAATACCACATTCCCGCCGCCAGCAACGGGTTGCCCAGCAGATCCCCCATCGGCACGCGAATGTGTTGGCACTGCGCAAAGGTGTCGAACTGTTCCATCTGCCCGGTGATCGCCCGGCTCATGATTTCGCCCATGATGTGCGTCGTCGCGATGCCGTGTCCCGAGTAGCCCTGGCAATACCAGACGTTGTCCGAGAGCTTGCCCAGTTGCGGGATGCGGTTGATCACGATGCCCATCGCGCAGCTCCACTGGTAGTCGATCGGCACCCCTTTGAGCGCCGGGAAGGTCTGCTCGATGCACGGGCGCAGTTCGGCGGCGATGTCCCGTGAATCCTTGCCGCTGTAGTTCGCGCCGCCACCGAACAGCAGGCGCCCGTCGGCGGTGAGGCGGTAGTAGTCGAGGACGAAACGGCAGTCGTAGACCGCGAGGTCTTCAGGGTTGATCTGCCGCGCCAGATCACCCAGCGGCGCGGTGGTGACGATGCCGCCCATGGCCGGGAAAATCTTGCCCTTGAGCTGACCCGGTTCGAGCTTGTGATAGACGTCACCGGCGAGCATCACCTGATTGGCGTCGATCTGGCCATGGGCGGTGCGCACCCCAGGGGTTTTGCCGTGAATGATCTCCAGCACTTCACTGTTCTCGAAGATCAAGGCGCCGAGACTTTCTGCCGCCCGCGCTTCGCCGATGCACAGGTTGAGCGGGTGCAGGTGCATGTTGCGAGTGTTCTTGATCGCGCCGTGGTAGAGGTCGGTTTGCAGCAAGTCGCGTACCTGACTGCGGTCGAGCAGGCTGACCTCATCGCCCAGGCCACGACGTACGGCCTCCTCGTAATCGTTGCGCAAACCATCCATGTGACTGGGTTTGTAGGCAGCGTGCAGGTGACCGTGCTTGAGGTCGCACTGAATGCCGTATTTCGCCACGCGCTGCTGGATGATTTGATGCCCGCGCCAGCGAAGGTGCCAGATGAAATCGTCGACTTCATCACCGAGTTTCGGGCGCATCTGCTTACGCATCGCGCCATCGCCGGAGAGGCTGCCGGTGACTTGTCCACCGTTGCGCCCGGTGGCGCCCCAGCCGATCTTGTGACTTTCGACGATGGCGACTTTCAGGCCTTTTTCGGCGAGTTCGACGGCGGTGGCAACGCCGGTGAATCCGCCGCCGATGATCACCACATCGACCTGATGCCGGCCTTGCAGGGTCGGGTAGTCGGTGTCCTGGTTGAGGGTGGCGGTGTAGTAGGAATTGCAGCGTTGGCTCATGTCAGTGTCCACACAAAATTCGGAATTCGGAGTGCAATCCCCTGTGGGAGCGGGCTTGCTCGCGAATGCGGTGGGTCAGTCACTGAAATATTGAATGTGACGACGCCTTCGCGAGCAAGCCCGCTCCCACAGGGGGATTGATGCTGTGCTTCAGGCTTCGGTCAGGTACCAACGCCAATCCTGCTCACCCACCTCGGCCATGAACTGCCGGTACTCGGCGCGTTTCACCGCCAGGTACACGCCGAGAAATTCCTGGCCCAGAGCATCCCGCGCCCACGCGGAATTCTCCAGCGCCTGCAGCGAAGTCAGCCAGTCGGTCGGCAGCAGCTCCTTGGCTTGCGCATAGCCGTTGCCCTCGACCGGCGCACCCGGATCGAGGTGTTCACGAATGCCGCGATGGATCCCGGCAAGGATCGCGGCTGCCGCCAGATACGGGTTGGCGTCGGCGCCGCAGATCCGGTGCTCAATGTGCCGGGTGTTGGCCGGGCCGCCGGGTACGCGCAGGCTGACGGTGCGGTTGTCGACACCCCAGGTCGGCGCCAATGGCGCGTAGCTGTTGGCCTGAAAGCGGCGGTAGGAGTTGGCGTTGGGGCAGAACAGCAGCAGCGTATCGAGCAGCGAGGCGAGCATGCCGCCAATTGCGGTGCGCAGCAGCGGGGTGCCGGCCGGGTCCTCGGAAGCAAACAGATTGCGCCCTTCGGCATCGGCGAGGCTGACGTGCATGTGCATGCCGGTGCCGGCCAGATCATCGAACGGCTTGGCCATGAACGTCGCCCGCATGCCGTGCTTGTGCGCCACCGCTTTGACCAGACGTTTGTAACGCACCGCCTGATCCATCGCGACCAGTGCATCGCCGTGTTCGAGGGTGATTTCCACTTGGCCCGGGGCGTATTCGGAGATCGCCGTACGCGCCGGAATGCCGTGCAGTTTGCAGGCGCTGTAGAGGTCGGCAAGAAACGGTTCGATCTGTTCCAGCTCACGCAAACCGTAGACCTGGGTATGTCGCGGTCGGCCACCGTCGGCATCCAGCGCCGGTTGCGGTCGGCCATTGTGATCGCGTTTGGCGTCGAGCAGATAGAACTCCAGCTCGCACGCCATCACCGGGTGATAACCCTCGGCCTTGAGACCGTCGATCACCTTGATCAGCAGATGACGCGGGTCGGCGATGCTCGCTGGCAGGCCCTCGGTGGGGTGCATGCTGACCTGCACCGCCGCGGTCGGAATCTGCCGCCACGGCAGGCGCACCAGACTGCCTTCGAGCGGGTAGGCGCGGCAGTCGATGTCGCCGACATCCCACACCAGACCAGAGTTTTCCACGTCTTCGCCCTGCACGGTCAGGCCAAGGATGGTGCTGGGTAGCGGGCGACCGCTTGCGTAGACCGCCAGCAGTTCTTCGCGATGCAACAACTTGCCGCGCGGCACGCCGTTGGCGTCGAGGATGAACAGCTCGATCATGTCGATATCAGGGTTCTGTTCAAGGAACAGGCGTGCGTCTTCGATGGCTGCGAATTTCATGGTCAATCACTCACAATGGCGCCGCACAGGCGCGCAGAATCGGGCCGGACGCAGCGATGGCGTCCCGGCAGGAATCAAATGGAGATCAGTCAGACGTGACACAAAACCTGTGGCGAGGGAGCTTGCTCCCGCTGAGGCGCGAAGCGGCTCTCGCTTTTTGATTCAAAGGCAGGGGACTGCTACGCAGTCCAGCGGGAGCAAGCTCCCTCGCCACAAAAGGATCTTTTCTGACTGAGAGAATCAGCAGGCGATATCCGGCGGGCGTGCGGAGTGACGCAGCTTGGAACGGCGCAGGGCCATGGGGAGATTGACGATACGATTCATACGCCGCCCCTGTGGGAGAGGGCGCGCAGGCGAGAGACGTTCAACGTTTCTGATTGTTGTGGTGACGTACTCATAACGCGTGTTTCCGTTGGCGGAAAACGTCGGTGGCGGGATGGCCCCGCCGACCGGTGTGCCCGGATAGTAAGGGGCAATCCGCGGGCGTGTAAACCGCTGATTGCGCACCTGCCTCTTTGGCCGCTGCTCAGCGCAGCAGGTGAAAGCCCAGCCCGACAAGGGCGCAAACGATCAACACTGCAATGGTAAACACCAGTGCTCAAGCGCGGCTCCTGAGGGGGATGCTGTCGAAGCCGCTATCTAATCAGGCTTTTGTGAAAAAGTGCTATCGGTCAACTGACCCTGTGGCGAGGGAGCTTGCTCCCGCTGGGCTGCGAAGCAGTCCTGCTTTTTTGAAGCCGCATGGCGCCCCAGCGGGACGGCGCGACGATTCGCCAGGCTCCGGTCTGATTCACTCTTCAGGATCACGCATGCGCCAGGCTCCAGCGCAGCGCCGCATCCTGATCACTGTTGCGCGCCTCGACCCAATGCGAACCCTGCGCCGTGGTCTCGCGCTTCCAGAACGGCGCGCGGGTCTTGAGCACGTCCATGATGAACGCGCAGGCTTCGAACGCCATGTGCCGGTGCTTGCTGCTGACGCCAACGAACACGATCGGTTCGCTGACCGCCAGCGCGCCGACCCGATGCACAATCTCCACTCCCAGCAGCGGCCAGCGCTCGCGCGCCTCGTCGGCGATCTGTTCGAGGGCTTTTTCGGTCATGCCTGGGTAGTGCTCGAGGAACAGCTCGTTCACGCTCTGGCCAATGTTCAGATCGCGCACATAGCCAATGAAATTCACCACCGCGCCCACCCGTGGATTGCGCGCATGCAGGTCGGCGGTCAACTGGCCGACGTCGAAACTTTTGTACTGAACTCGAACCGTCATGCTCAGCCCCCGGTGACCGGTGGGAAAAATGCGATCTCGTCGAAGTCCTCAATGGCCGCACTCGGCTGGCACAGTTCCTGATTCAACGCGCACATCAGGTTGCCGGCGCCGAGCACTTCGCGCCATTCCTCGCCGCGGGCCATGAGCAATTGCCGCACGTCTTCGATGCAGGTCAGGTTGTCGCTCAAAGGGATTTTTTCACCGCCCAGATTGAGGCGATCACGGTAGCTGGCGAAGTAGTTGATCAGGATCATTGCGCGTCCTCCCATTGAAAATGCCCGGAACGTCCGCCCTGTTTGCTCAGCAGGCGGATGTCGCTGATGACCATTGCCCGGTCCACCGCTTTGCACATGTCATAGATCGTCAATGCGGCGACGCTGGCGGCGGTCAGGGCTTCGAGTTCGACCCCGGTCTGGCCGGTGAGGCGGCAGGTGCTGATGATCTGCACACGGTCCGGTTCGCAGGCCTTGAGTTCGACGTGAATCGAGCTGAGCAGCAGCGCATGGCACAGCGGGATCAGCTCGTGGGTGCGCTTGGCTGCCTGAATTCCGGCGATGCGTGCCACGGCGAAAACGTCGCCCTTGGGGTGCCCGTTGGCCTGGATCATCTGCAGCGTTTCCGGGCGCATCTGCACCCAGGCTTGCGCCGTCGCTTCGCGGCGAGTCGCGGCTTTGTCGCTGACATCGACCATGTTGGCGCGGCCCTGATCGTCGAGGTGGGTGAGGGTGTTGCTCATGGCGATGACTCCTGGATCGGGCTGTAGATTCGGGGGGCGTTGCGGTGCGGAACGTGGATCAGATTGAGCCGATGCCTGAGTGCCCAGCGCACGGTCAACGCGGTGGGCGCGGACAGGCTGACGAGGGTGCCGAGGCGCGCGCGCACGGCTTTGTGGATGAGTTCGAGGCTGCAACGGCTGGTGACCACCACGAAGCCCTGACGCGCATCGACGTCCGCGCATTGCATCGCGCCGATCAGCTTGTCGAGGGCGTTGTGCCGGCCGATGTCTTCGCGGCACAGCAGCGCTTCACCCTCGGCATCGAAGTACAGCGCGGCATGCAGGGCGCCGCTGCTGCGCGCCAGTTGCTGAGCCTGTTCGATACGTTGGCGGATGCCCTCGAAATGCGCGGCCGGCGGCAGTGCGCAGGGTGGCAGGATCTGCAGTTGCGGCAGCGCCTGCTCCAGCGCTTCGACGCCGCAGATGCCGCAGCCGCTGGTGCCGGCCATTTGCCGACGATGATCTTTCAGCGCCCAGAACGCGCGGCTGGAAATCTGCACGTCGGCCTGACAGGCCTGATCGAAATGGCTCAGGCGGATGTCGTAGATCTCGTCGACGCTGTCGATGATCGCGTTGCTCAGGCTGAAGCCCCGGATGAAATCTTCGAGGTTACCGGGCGAGACCATCATCACCGCCTGGCTCAGGCCATTGAAGGTGATCGCCAGGGCGATTTCCGCGGCGAGGGCGGCGTGGGAGAGCGGGGCGTCTTGCAGGTATTCGCGAAACGCGACCTGTGACGGTGGCGGCGCGGGGGCGTTGGGTTCGGTGGTGGGTTCGACGTGGCAGAGCATCTTGAAAAGTCCCGAAGCGCTGAAGTGGGTTCAGGCTACGGGCGTGGTGAAAGTGCGTCCAATCGCTTGTTCTGATCTGGTGATTGGGTGGGTCGATCACCGCTGTCATATCCGAAATGTGTGTTGGCTGGCCGGGCCTCTTCGCGAGCAAGCCCGCTCCCACATTTGAAATGCATTCAACCTGTGGGAGCGGGCTTGCTCGCGAAGGCGGCCAGGCGTCCAACAGCAATGTCTGGATAGTCACTCAAACAGCCGGCACCTCAACCCCGAACATCTTCCGCGCCTCGGCAAAGCACTTCTCGGCAATCGCCGAACGCGGCTCGGTCTTGCGCATCACCAGCCCCAGCGGCGCCAGCACGCTGGCATCCGGCAGGTGCATGAACGACAGGTGTTCGATCGGTTCTTCCAGTCCGCTGTCCAGCGGCATGATCGAGCAGCAGAAGCCTTGGTGAATCGCCTGCAGCAACTGATAGGTCGAATCACTTTCCATGATCGGCTGCGGATTGAGCCCGCGACTGCGGAAGCTCAGGTCAATGGATTTACGGTAATGCATCCCGGTGGTGATCATCCCCAGCGGCAGTTCGGCGGCGTCTTCCCAGCTCATTTCCGAGCCTTCGAAATGGAAGTGGCGGTTGTCGTAAAGCAGCCCGACGCGAGTTTCGCCGATCTCGAAAAAATCGAAATAGTTTGGGTTGACGTGGTCGAGGTAGCACACGCCCAGATCCAGTTGATTGTTGCCAAGCCCGGCGATGATCTCGTCGGAACTCCCCGACGACAGACTGAATTTCAGCTCGGGATACGTACCGGACAAACTCTGAATGTAATTGACCGGGTTGAAGTTGCTCAGCGGCACCAGACCCAGGCGCAGGCTACCGACCAGTTGCCCGCGACACGCCGCCGCTTCGGCGAACAAACCATCATGCGCGGCCAGCAGGGTGCGCGCCCAGGCCAGCACCCGTTCGCCGGCCTGAGTGAAACCTTCAAAGCGCTGGCCACGATTGACCAGCACCAGATCCAGCTCATCTTCCAGATTGCGCAATCGCATCGACAGGGTCGGCTGGGTAATGTGGCAGCGGGCGGCGGCCTGGCCGAAGTGTCGGGTTTCGTCCAGCGCGATCAGGAACTTGAGTTGTTTGATGTCCACGAAGGCACCTGCTCGTTGAGAAATTGGATTGAGTATTGACGCAGATGCGCGCAGCGCACAGAAAGCGCGAGCGGCGACGATCTCATCTGGCCGTCGATTCGTCCAATCGGTGCTGTTTAAAACGCTATTGATCAGCTCTATCACCTGTGGTTTCACAGGCGTTGGCCACTGGCGAAACGACCGATAGAGCACGTCGATAATGTGGTTGGTCAGAGTGATTAGACAGTACTCATAAGTGGCACTTAGGCTGCTCGGCAATCAGCTCAATTACTGCCGGAGATTCCCATGAGTGCGAAAGCGGATGCCCTGTTTGTCCCCCTGAACATTGCCGTGCTGACGGTCAGCGATACCCGCGATTACGCCAGCGATACCTCGGGACAGTTGCTGGTCAGTCGGTTGTTGGAGGCCGGTCATACCTTGAGCGAGCGCAATCTGCTCAAGGATGATCTGTACAAGATCCGCGCTCAGGTCGCGCAGTGGATTGCCGACGACAGCATTCAGGTGGTGTTGATCACCGGCGGCACCGGCTTCACCGGCCGTGACAGCACGCCGGAAGCGGTGGCCTGTCTGCTCGACAAGCGGATCGATGGGTTTGGCGAGCTGTTCCGCGCGATTTCGATTCTCGACATCGGCACGTCGACCGTGCAAAGCCGTGCGCTGGCCGGGCTGTCCAACGGCACGTTGGTGTGCTGCCTGCCGGGTTCGACCGGTGCCTGCCGCACCGCGTGGGAAGGCATCCTCGCCGAGCAACTGGATAACCGCCATCGCCCGTGCAACTTCGTGCCGCACCTCAAATCAGTCGCCGCCTGTGGGCCACGCGGATGAGCAAGGCGCCGTTGATGCCGGTCGAGGACGCCCTCGATCAGTTGCTGGGCATGGCCAATGAGCAACGACTGGCCGACAGCGAAATGCTGCCGCTCGACGAGGCACGTGGCCGGGTGCTGGCCAGTGATCTGGTAGCGACACTCGATCTGCCGCCGTGGCCGAACAGTGCCATGGACGGTTACGCGTTGAACCTGGCCGATCTGCATCGCCAGCCGTTGAAGGTCTCGCAAAAGGTCTACGCCGGCCAGGCGCCGGACGCGCTATTGCCCGGCACCTGTGCGCGAATCTTTACCGGCGCACCGTTGCCGCCCGGCGCCACCTGTGTCGAGATGCAGGAAAACGTCGAAGTGCTCGAGGATGGCCGCGTGCGTTTTTTACAGCCGCTGAAAGCGGGGCAGAACATTCGCGCGCAGGGTCAGGAAAACCGCGTCGGGGACATTTTGCTGCGCGCCGGCAAACGCCTTGGGCCGTTCGAGCTGGCGGTCGCCGCCGGCCAGGGGCTGGCGCAGTTGCACGTGGTGCGACGCCCGCGTGTGGCGCTGCTGTCCACCGGTGACGAACTGGTTGAGCCGGGACTGCCGCTGCGTCCCGGCAGCATCTACGACAGCAACCGCGTGCTGCTCGGCCACTGGCTGAAGGAGCTGGGCTGCGAGGTGATTGACGCAGGAATCCTGCCCGATCGTCCGGCGCAGACGCGGCTCAAACTTGAGCAACTGCAAGTGGCGACCGACCTGATCCTCACTACCGGTGGAGTGTCTGCCGGCGATGCCGATTGCCTTGGTCAGGTGCTGCGCGACGACGGCAAACCGCTGCTGTGGAAGCTCGCGATCAAACCCGGCAAGCCGTTGACCGTGGGCCATTTCGGCACGGTGCCGGTGATTGGCCTGCCGGGTAATCCGACCTCGGCGCTGGTAACCTTTGGCCTGCTGGCGCGGCCGTATCTGCTGCGCATTCAGGGCGTGGAAGAGGTCATGCCGTTGAGCTTCACGGTGAATGCCGGGTTCGCCTGGAGCAAGGCTGGCAGCCGTCGAGAGTACCTGCGGGTACGACTGGAGGCGGGGCGCGCGGTGTTGTATCCGAACCAGAGTTCTGGCGTTCTGCTCGGTGCGACCTGGGCCGACGGGCTGGTGGAAGTGCCGGAAAACAGTACCCACGGCATTGGCGACCCGCTGCGCTTCATTCCCTTCAGTGAACTGTTCTGACCCCGACACAAATCAGAACTGTGGGAGCGAGCCTGCTCGCGAAGGCGGCGTCATACAACATCAATGTTGACTGACAGGCACTCTTCGCGAGCAGGCTCGCTCCCACATTTGGACGTGTGATGATCAGCCATTCTGCGGGGTGTACCTCAAACCTGTAGGAGTGAGCCTGCTCGCGATGACGGCGGCACAGTCAACATCTTCACTGACTGGTCGACCGCTATCGCGAGCAGGCTCACTCCTACAGAGGGTATTTGTGTGGTGAGGAGAGCGGGATCAACTCAGCACATAGTCCACTGGCAGCAACATCGGCGGCAGGTCGGTCTCCCCCAGCTCGGAGAGGATATCGCGCTCGATGGTGCGCACCAGCGAGTCGGTCGCCAGGTCGTTTTCGTCGCGGCCGAACGGGTCTTCCAGCTCATCGGCAATCGCATCCAGACCAAAGAACGTGTAGCTGACAATCGCCGTGAACAGCGGGGTCAGCCAGCCCAGCGGTTCGGCCATGGCGAACGGCAGCAGGATGCAGAACAGGTAGATGGTGCGGTGCAGCAGCAAGGTGTAGGGGAAGGGCAGCGGGGTGTTTTTGATCCGCTCGCACACCGCTTGCGCCTGAGTCAGGCTGGTCAGGTGATTGGCCAGCAGCATGTAACGCCACTCGCTCAGTTCGCCGCTTTGATGCAGGTCGGAACATTGCTGGCCGACCTGCTGCAGAATCCGCCCGCTGTAGTCCGGCACCTGCGGATCGTGTTGCGGGGTGATCCACGCACGGCTGGCCGCCGCTTCGCTTTCCCGGCGCAATCGCGCATTCAGCGAGTGGGCAAAACCACAGAGGTTGAGCAGCAACGGCTTGCGCTGCGCCGATTCGCGGATGATATGGGTTTCGCGAATCACCGAACGAATGTGCACCAGCACATCGCCCCAGGCCTTGCGCGCTTCATACCAGCGGTCGTAGCAGGCGTTGTTGCGAAAATTCATGAAGATCGACAGCGACAACCCGAGCAAGGTGAACGGCGTGGCGTTGACCTTGGTGAAGTTGCTCGGGTGGAGGATTTCCATCAGCACGATGGCCGAGGCCAGCAGGGTGACCATCAGCGTGCGCAGGGCGATGCGTTTGGCGATCGAACCCTTGAGGGTGAAGAGGATGGCGAACTGGTTGACCTTGGGTCTGACGATCATGCTGGGCAATCCCGGTTAAGCATGGAAATTGGCGGATCAACCGCCGGTCATGTTCATGAAACGAACCACTTGCACGTCGTCGTTCACTTCAAAGTTGTGTCGATACGGCTTGAGCTTCATGGCTTGGATAATGGCTTTCTCCAGACGTTCCGGTTGCCCCGGATGAGCGCGCAGCACGGCTTTCAGATCTACCGAGTGCTCGTTACCCAGACACAGTAGCAGGCGCCCCTCGACGGTCAGCCGCACCCGGTTGCAGGTGCCGCAGAAATTGTGGCTGTGCGGCGAGATGAACCCCAGACGAATGTCCGGTGCTTCGGCCAGCCGCCAGTAGCGCGAAGGGCCATGAGTCGATTCGGCGGAGTCGATCAGGGTGTAGCGCTCGGCGATTTTCTCGCGCACCTGGGCGCTGGAGAAAAACGACTCGGCACGGCTGTGTTCGCTGATGATTCCCAGCGGCATTTCCTCGATGAAGGAGACGTCGAGCTGGCGGTCGATGGCGAAGCTCACCAGATCGTTGATCTCCTGATCGTTGCGCCCCTGCATCACCACTACGTTGAGTTTAGTGCGGGTGAAACCGGCCTTGCGCGCCGCATCGATGCCGCTGATCACCTGCGCCAGATCACCGGTGCGGGTCATCTGTCTGAAGCGATCCGGGTCGAGGCTGTCGAGGCTGATGTTCAGGCGCTTGACCCCGGCGTCGAACAGCGGCGCGGCGAGTTTGCCCAGCTGTGAGCCATTGGTGGTCATGCACAGTTCACGCAGGCCGGGCAGGGCGGCGATCTGCTCACACAGTTTGACCACGCCCGGACGGATCAGCGGCTCGCCGCCGGTCAGGCGAATCTTGCGCGTGCCCAGCGCCACGAAGCTCTGCGCCAGTTGATAGATCTCCTCCAGCGTCAGCACTTGCTGGCGCGGCAGGAACTGCATGTCCTCGGCCATGCAATACACGCAGCGGAAGTCGCAGCGATCAGTGACTGACATGCGCAGATAGTCGACGCGGCGGTTGTAACCATCGATCAAGACACGCTCTGACATGACAGCCTCGCAGGAGTGAGAAGTCCGCATTTACGGACGGGGTTGACGCAGACTATGGGCAACTTGAGAGGGCGTCCAATCACTGTTAATGAACGGCTGATTGATCGCGTCGATGATCAATTATTTTCTCTCGAAAGTTGCCGCTTTAGTTTCGCAAGGCCCCGTAAATAAAGGGTTTTTCAGCGTGATAGAGGGTTTCGATAACGTGGTCATAAATAGCGATTAGACAATATTTTGTATCGCTTCATATCCTTGCCCCGGCAAATGAAACGACCGCTTTTTACTGTTGAAAGACGGTCGGATATTTAACCGAGATCAGGTTCATGCCTGTGTGCATCGTCATGGAGATGTCCCATGTCACAAGTCGACCGTTACAAACCTTACAAGGGTGCCGCTGCCGGTTGGGGCGCTGTGATCAGCCTGACCAAGAGTTGGCTGGGCAGTGAAAACGCCCTGAAAAACATCCGCGCCATGCTCAAGACCAACCAGAACGGCGGCTTCGACTGCCCGGGCTGCGCCTGGGGTGAAGCGCCCGGTGCGAGCATGCTCAAGTTCTGCGAAAACGGCGCCAAAGCGGTGAACTGGGAGGCGACCGGGCGTTTGGTCGATCCGGCGTTTTTCAACAAGTACACGGTATCGAGCCTGGCCGAACAGAGCGACTACTGGCTGGAATATCAGGGGCGTCTGACCCACCCGATGCGTTACGACGCGCGGGTCGACCGCTACGTGGAAATCAGTTGGGAAGACGCGTTCGCGTTGATCGCCGAACACCTCAAGGGTCTGAAATCGCCACACCAGGCTGAGTTCTACACCTCGGGCCGGGCCAGCAACGAAGCGGCGTTTCTCTATCAGTTGTTCGTCCGTGCCTACGGCACCAATAACTTCCCCGACTGCTCGAACATGTGCCACGAAGCCAGTGCGGTGAGCATGGGCGAGACGCTGGGCGTGGGCAAGGGCACCGTGGTCTACGAGGATCTGCATCACGCCGATGCAATTTTCGTCATCGGCCAGAACCCCGGCACCAACCACCCGCGCATGCTCGAACCGCTGCGCGAAGCGGTGAAACGTGGCGCGCAAGTGGTCTGTATCAATCCGCTGAAAGAGCGTGGCCTGGAGCGTTTCCAGAACCCGCAGAACCCGCTCGAAATGCTCAGCAACGGCTGGGAAGCGACCAATACCGCGTACTTCCGCCCGGCGCTGGGTGGCGACATGGCGATGATTCGCGGCATGGTCAAATTCCTTCTGCAGTGGGAGCGTGAAGCCCAGGCTTCGGGCGGCGAGCCGGTGTTCGATCACGCCTTTATTGCCGAACACACCTCGGGTCTGGACAGCTACCTGGCAGAAGTCGACGCCACGAGCTGGGAGCACATCCTCGAGCAGTCCGGGGTGCCGCTGCACGACATCGAACTGGCCGCGCGCATGTATGGCCGCGCCAAGCGCGTGATCATGTGCTGGGCCATGGGCCTGACCCAACACGTGCACTCGGTGCCAACCCTGCAGGAAGTCATCAACCTGCAACTGCTGCGCGGCAACGTCGGCCGTCCGGGCGCCGGTCTGTCGCCGGTGCGCGGGCACAGTAACGTGCAGGGCGACCGCACCATGGGCATCAATGAACTGGCGCCGAAAGCGCTGATGGATGCGCTGGAAAAACGCTTCAACTTCAAGGTGCCGCGGATGCACGGCCACAACACGGTGATGGCGATTGGCGCGATGGAGCGTGGCGAAGCCAAGGTGTTTATCGGTCTGGGCGGCAACTTCGCCCAAGCCACGCCGGACACCCCGCGCACCCACGACGCGATGCGCAAACTCGACCTGACGGTGCACATCTCGACCAAGCTCAACCGCAGCCATCTGGTCACCGGTCGCGACGCGTTGATCCTGCCGTGCCTCGGCCGTACCGACATCGACATCCAGGCCGAAGGTCCGCAAGGCGTGACGGTGGAAGACACCTTCAGCATGGTGCATTTGTCGTTCGGTCAGTTGAAGCCGAAGTCGGCGCATTTGAAATCCGAGCCGGCGATCATTGCCGGGATTGCCGCCGCCACGTTGGGCAAGCACCCGATCGACTGGGAGTGGGCGGTGGGCGACTACGGGCGCATCCGCAACCTGATCGCCGACGTGATTCCGGGCTTCGAGAACTTCAACGAGAAGCTGCTGATCCCGGGTGGTTTCCACCTCGGCAACGATGCCTCGGACCGGGTCTGGAACACCGAGTCCGGCAAAGCCCAGTTCACCCCGTGCGTGCTGCCGGAACACCTGATCAG
Source organism: Pseudomonas sp. NPDC087803 (assembly GCF_044742995.1). Taxonomy (NCBI): domain Bacteria; kingdom Pseudomonadati; phylum Pseudomonadota; class Gammaproteobacteria; order Pseudomonadales; family Pseudomonadaceae; genus Pseudomonas; species Pseudomonas sp. NPDC087803. The sequence continues at coordinate 701,502 of NZ_JBIUVO010000001.1, read as the reverse complement.
CGAAGGCGTGCGCAACCTGCCGGTCAAACCGGATCTGATCCTGCAGACCATGCGTTCCCACGATCAGTACAACACCACGCTGTACGGCCTCGACGACCGTTATCGCGGGGTCTACGGCATGCGCGACGTGATCTTCGCCAACGAACAGGACATCCAGCGACTCGGTTTCGAACCGGGACAGAAGGTCGATCTGGTGGCGCTGTGGGATGACGAGCGCGAGCGTCGGGTCAGCGGTTTCACCCTGATCGCCTACGACATTCCACCCGGTCAGGCGGCGGCGTACTACCCGGAAACCAACCCGCTGGTGCCGCTGGAAAGCTACGGCGACCGGACCTACACGCCGACCTCGAAATTCGTCGCGATTCGCCTCGAAGCGGCCAAGGTCAGCAACCTGATCCCGTCATCGGTGGCGTAACCCGCTACCGATAAAAAACACTGGCAATTTGACTGGCTGCAGGCGTTCGCGCCGGCGCTGGCCCGGGTTCGTGCTGCCGCTTTTCAGCCTGGATGAGGACATCATCATGCTCAACCTGGAGGCACTGGACCTGGCGCGAATTCAATTCGCGTTCACGGTTTCGTTCCACATTATCTTCCCGGCGATCACTATCGGCCTGGCGAGTTTCCTCGCGGTACTCGAAGGCCTGTGGCTGAAAACCCGCAACGACACTTACCGCGATCTCTGCCATTTCTGGTCGAAGATCTTTGCTGTGAACTTCGGCATGGGCGTGGTCTCGGGACTGGTCATGGCCTACCAGTTCGGTACCAACTGGAGCGGCTTTTCCGACTTTGCCGGGAGCATCACCGGGCCGTTGCTGACCTACGAAGTGCTGACCGCATTTTTCCTTGAAGCCGGTTTCCTCGGGGTCATGCTGTTCGGCTGGAACCGCGTCGGTCGTGGGCTGCACTTCTTTGCCACGGTGATGGTCGCCATCGGCACGTTGATCTCGACCTTCTGGATTCTCGCCTCCAACAGCTGGATGCAGACGCCACAGGGTTTCGAAATCGTCGACGGGCGGGTAATGCCGCTGGACTGGCTGGCGATCGTGTTCAACCCGTCGTTCCCGTTCCGACTGGCGCACATGGCGATTGCCGCGTTCGTTGCGACGTCGTTCTTCGTCGGTGCGTCGGCGGCCTGGCATTTGCTGCGCGGCAACAACACCGCGCCGGTGCGCAAGATGTTTTCCATGGCGTTGTGGATGGCGCTGATCGTGGCGCCGATTCAGGCGGTGGTTGGTGACGCTCACGGCTTGAACACCCTGGAACATCAACCGGCGAAAATCGCCGCCATCGAAGGCCACTGGGAAAACGCCGACAACGGCCCGACGCCGTTGGTGCTGTTCGGCATCCCCGACATGCAGGCGGAGAAGACCAAGTATGCGCTGGAGATTCCGTACCTCGGCAGCCTGATCCTGACCCACAGCCTCGACAAGCAGATCCCGGCGCTCAAGAGCTTCCCGAAAGAGGATCGGCCGAACTCGACCATCATTTTCTGGAGCTTCCGTGTCATGGCCGGGCTGGGCATGTTGATGATCCTCGTCGGTCTGCTGGGACTGGCGCTGCGCCGTGGCGGCAAGCTCTATCAGCATCGCGGCTTCCAGCGTCTGGTGTTGCTGATGGGGCCGAGCGGGTTGATCGCGTTGCTGGCCGGCTGGATCACCACTGAAGTCGGGCGTCAGCCGTGGGTGGTTTACGGCTTGATGCGCACCCATGACGCCGCGTCGCATCACTCGGTGGCGCAGATGAGCACCTCGCTGCTGCTGTTCGTGGTGATCTATTGCTCGGTGTTCACCGTGGGCATCGGCTACATGATGAAACTGGTGCGCAAAGGTCCGCAGCCGCATCACGAACATCCACCGGCGGGCGATGAATTGCAGACTCCGCGCCGGCCCATTTCGGCGGCTACCGCCCCTGTGAAGGAGCATTGAGTCATGGGTATTCAAGGTATCGATCTCTCGTTGATCTGGGGGGTGATCATCGCCTTCGGGGTGATGATGTACGTGATCATGGACGGCTTCGATCTGGGCCTGGGGATCCTGTTTCCACTGATCCCCGATGAGCAGGAACGCGACGTGATGATGAACACCGTCGCTCCGGTGTGGGACGGCAATGAAACCTGGCTGGTGCTAGGCGGTGCGGCGCTGTATGGCGCGTTTCCGCTGGCGTACGGAGTGATTCTGGAGGCGTTGTACCTGCCGCTGATCCTGATGCTCTGCGGGCTGATTTTCCGTGGCGTGGCGTTCGAGTTTCGCTTCAAGTCATCTCCGCAAAAGCGTCACTGGTGGGACAAGGCATTCATCGGCGGTTCGCTGCTGGCGACGTTCTCTCAGGGTGTGGTGATCGGCGCGTATGTGTCGGGCATTCCCGTGGTCGATCGGCAGTTTGCCGGAGGCGGTCTGGACTGGCTGGCACCGTTTCCGCTGGTCTGCGGCATGGGTCTGGTGGTGGCTTATGCGCTGCTGGGCAGCACCTGGTTGCTGGTCAAGACCGAAGGCATGCTCGAGTCGCGCATGCGCCTGTTCACCCGGCCATTGGCGTGGTTGTTGTTGGCGATGGTGGTGGTGATCGGCGTGTGGACCTTGCAGCTGCACCCGGAACTGGCCACGCGCTGGTCCAGCCATGGGCACTTGATGGTGTTCGCCGGGTTGGTGGGGTTGGCGCTGCTGGCATTGTTCGGGCTGCTGCGCACCTTGCGTCAGCGTCACACGCACTGGCCGTTCGTGTTCACATTGGTGCTGATGCTGCTCGGCTACATCGGCCTGGCGCTGAGCATCTGGCCGAACATCATCCCGCCGTCGGTGAGCCTGTGGGCCGCGGCGTCACCGCCAGCGAGCCAGTTGTTCGCCCTGATCGGCGCACTGTTCATCCTGCCGGTGATCCTGATGTACACCTTCTGGAGCTACTACGTATTCCGCGGCAAAGTGAGGATTGGCGATGGCTACCATTGATTCGCGCGAGGTCAAAACCAGCCGCTGGTACAAGCGCCTGGGCTGGTTGTTGCTGATCTGGCTGGGCAGTGTAGTGTCACTCGCGGTGGTGGCGAGCCTGCTGAAACTGGCGATGTATGCAGCGGGCATGCGGACCCACTGACCCAAAAAAACCGGAGCCATGGCTCCGGTTTTTTTGTGCCCGCAATTCTGAACATCGCAGATGCCTCCTGTGGGAGCGGGCTTGCTCGCGAAGGCGTCGGGTCAGCCGACATTGATGCTGAATGTACCGGCCCCTTCGTGAGCAAGCCCACTCCCACCCTAGATCGCGGCCAGTCGCAAATCCTCCATCCACCCACGATCCCCAGTGGGAGCGGGCTTGCTCGCGAAGGCGTCAGGTCAGTCGCCATTGATACTGAATGTGCCGGCCCCTTCGTGAGCAAGCCCACTCCCACCCTAGATCGCGGCCAGCCCTAACCCTTCATCCACCCACGATCCCCAGTGGGAGCGGGCTTGCTCGCGAAGGCGTCGGGTCAGCCGACATTGATGCTGAATGTACCGGCCCCTTCGTGAGCAAGCCCACTCCCACAGTTGATCCGGTGCGCAGACACATCCTGCCAACAAACATGTTCGGCGCACTGTGATGGCTGATCTAGCCTTTTTATGAATTCAACCATGAACAAGGCAAAGGAATGCCCGAACGTTACTCATCACATCGCCTGCGAACCGGCCGTCATTGCGAAGAAAATCAGATCTACCTGCTAACCGCCAATACCCTGGGGCGAGAGCCGGTGTTCACGGATTACAGGCTCGGCCGGTTGGTCGTGAATCAATTCAGGCAAGCACAGGAGGAGGGGTTTGCCGACACATTGGCATTGGTGGTTATGCCCGATCATTTTCATTGGCTGATCCAATTGCAAAAAGGAACACTTGGCCAATTGATGTGCCAGGTCAAATCACTGAGTACTCGTTCAGTCAACACTGTGAGCGGTAGATCCGGAAGCCTTTGGCAGCAAGGTTTTCATGATCATGCATTACGTCGAGAGGAGGATCTGGTGAAACTGGCCCGCTATGTAGTGGCTAATCCACTGCGGGCAGGACTGGTGAGAAAACTCGGTGACTATCCGTTATGGGACGCGATCTGGGTTTGAACTCAGCATGCGCATTTACCGCAATACATCAGAACAAATGGGATCCCCAGTGGGAGCGGGCTTGCTCGCGAAGGCGTCGGGTCAGCCGACATTGATGCTGAATGTGCCGGCCCCTTCGTGAGCAAGCCCACTCCCACCCTAGATTGCGGCCAGCCGCAAATCCTCCATCCACCCACGATCCCCAGTGGGAGCGGGCTTGCTCGCGAAGGCGTCAGGTCAGTCGACATTGAAGCTGGATGTGCCGGCCCCTTCGTGAGCAAGCCCACTCACACCCTAGATTGCAGCCAGTCGCAAATCCTCCATCCACCCACGATCCCCAGTGGGAGCGGGCTTGCTCGCGAAGGCGTCAGGTCAGTCGCCATTGATGCTGAATGTACCGGCCCCTTCGTGAGCAAGCCCACTCCCACTCTAGATTGCGGCCAGTCGCAAACCCTCCATCCACCCACGATCCCCAGTGGGAGCAGGCTTGCTCGCGAAGACGTCAGGTCAGTCGCCATTGATGCTGAATGTACCGGCCCTTTCGTGAGCAAGCCCACTCCCACCCTTGATTTCGGGCAGCCGCAAATCCTCCATCCACCCACGATCCCCAGTGGGAGCGGGCTTGCTCGCGAAGGCGTCGGGTCAGCCGACATTGATGCTGAATGTACCGGCCCCTTCGTGAGCAAGCCCACTCCCACTCTAGATTGCGGCCAGCCGCAAACCCTCCATCCACCCACTCTCACATTGGATCTTCGGTGTTTTCTGAAGGGCTGTTACTGCGCACCAAACATCGCCGTCCAGTAAATCCCGGCGCTGCTTTTCGGATCGGTCGCGTAGGCGGCGCCGAGTTCTTTGTATTGCGGGTTCATCAGGTTGGCGCAGTGTCCGGGGCTGGCGAGCCAGCCGTCGACGACCTTGCGCACGGTGTCTTGCCCGGCGGCGATGTTTTCGCCGACCAGTTGCCCGCCGTAGCCGGCCAGTTCGGCGCGGTCGCCCGGGGTGCGGCCGTCGCGATCCTTGTGGTCGAAGTAGTTGTTGTTGGCCATGTCGCGGCTGTGATCCTGGGAGATCGTGCCCAGGCTGGCGTTCCAGGCCAATGGTGCGGCGGCGGCAAAGGCCTGGCCACCGCATTGACGCGGTTGGGCGCGGGCAGCGTTGAGTTGTTCGAGCAACTTCTGGCCTTCGCTCTGCGCATCGCCGAGTTTCGCCGAGAGCAAGGGTCGCGCCAGCACGATTCGCCAGTCGCGATCGGCGTGGCTGACACCGACATCGACGAACTGCGGATCGAGCACCACCTGACAGAAACTTTCCTCAATCGCCTTCATCGCCGACGCCGCGTCACGCGGGCCGTTGAGCGTGATTGCCTGCACATTGACCATCGGGTAGCTGGCGCTGGCCATGGCCTGTTGCAGATCGACCGCACCGCTGGCCTGCAGTCTCAGCCGTGGATCGGCCGACAGCGGTGGCAGTTCGTTGGACGCCTGGCTGCCGCAACGCTGCGGTTGGCTACGGTAGGCGTTGATCGATTCGATCAGTTGCGACTCGTCGGCCGCCATGGCCGAGGCGGCCACGGCCAGGCCCACGGACAGCGTGGCAAATCGCAAGACGGATGGCATGAAGCGCATGGAAACCTCCCTTGAGCTGAGTGCGCTCATGATGCGCGAAATGGCCCGGGGGAGTGCAATGTCTTTTTCTTCATCGAGCGGTTTTTTCTGCGGAACATCACGCCGGTATTTGCCGTCTACACTCTCCGAAGGCCCCGGGAACCGGGCGTCTCCCCCACGAAACACCTGCCCGGAACGGGCGCTGCCGGAAGAACTGACATGGGATTGAAATGGTTGGCTGGCTGTTTCGCATTAACCCTTATGGCCGGCGTTGTGAGCGCCACCGAACAGGCGCCGATCAAGGCCAAGGCCGAAGAGAAAGCCCAGGTGCTGGAAGAAAAAGCCGCCGACAAAGTCAGCGCGGCGCCGGCACCCAAATCCGAAGCGATTACCCCCACCGAAGTACAAGCCGTGGACCCCGCCGGCACTGCGCCGCTGGACGATCCGATCACCTGCCTCGCGCGCAGTATCTACTGGGAAGCCAAGGGGCGTGACACGCCGGAAATGCAAGCGGTGGCCAATGTGGTGATGAATCGCCTGGGGCACGACGGCTTCCCTGGCACCGTGTGCGAAGTGGTCAAGCAGGGTTCGGAAACCAAAAGCTGCCAGTTTTCCTGGTGGTGCGATGGCAAGGCGGATCAGGTCAAGGAAGACGCCGAATACACTCTGGCCAAGGATATCGCCGGCAAGGCGCTGAACCGTCAGTTGCCGGATCGCACCCATGGCGCGCTGTACTTCCACGACCGCAACGTGCATCCGGGTTGGGCCAAGGAATACAAAAAGACCGCCGAGGTCGGCAAATTCCTGTTCTATAAACCGGCCGGCGGCGATGCGCGCTAGATGCAGACTTCCCGCACACAATTGCGCAGCCAGCGGTGCGCCGGGTCGGCGTCCATCCGTGGGTGCCAGAGCATCGACACACTGATCGGCGGCATCCTGAAGGGCAGGGCGAAGCTGTGCAGGCCCATGCGCAGCTTGCTGGTGTGACGCTCCGGAACCGTGGCGATCAGCTCCGATTCGCGCACCAGCGTCAGCGCCGCGGAAAAGCCGCCGAATGAAGTGACGATGTCCCGCGTCAGACCCGCGGCGAGCAGCGCTTCGTCGACCGGGCCGCTGCTGCGCCCGCGCCGTGAGATGAGAATGTGCTGGCCGCCGGCAAAGCGTTTGCTGCTGATCTTGCCCGAACTCAACGGATGGCCTTCGCGCACCACACCGATCCAGTGATCCTCAAACAGGATGCGGCTGTGCAGCGTCGGGTCGGTGCTGTCGTCGACCACGCCGGTCTCCAGATCGACCCGGCCTTCGCGCAGCGGTGTGCTGTCCTTGTCGGCTTTCTGCACAAAGCGCAGGCGCACGCCGGGTGCCTCTTCTGCAATCCGCGCGAGCAGCGCGGCGGCGAAGGTTTCGACAAAACCGTCGGTGTTGCGCAAGGTGAATGTGCGTTGCAACTGGCCGGGATCGAGCACTTCGGCGGGGCGCAAAACTGCCTCGGCTTCCTGCACCAGGCGGCTGACCCGCTCACGCAACTCCAGCGCCCGTGGGGTCGGCACCAGACCTCGGCCGGCGCGCACCAGCAACGGATCGCCGGTGGTCTCGCGCAATCGGGCGAGGGCGCGGCTCATTGCTGACGGGCTCAACCGCAGAATGTGCGCGGCGCGGGCGACGCTGCCTTCGCGCAACAATACGTCGAGGGCGATCAACAGGTTCAGATCCGGTGCGCTCATGACATGGCGTTCCATGCAGGTATCAAGTGCAAAGCATGCGTCTTGCGCCTTGCCTTGTCGAGACTCAGGCTATGCCGTCTGACCATCAGCTGGAGCGCCCGATGCCCCGAACTCCCTTGACCCCTCAAACCCGCTGGGCGCTGACCAGTCTGGCGCTGTCGATGTTGATGCCGTCGCTGGACACCAGCATCGCCAACGCCGGCTTACCGACTCTGGCGGCAGCGTTCGATGCGACGTTTCAACAGGTGCAGTGGATCGTGCTGGCGTACCTGTTGGCGGTCACCACATTGATCGTCAGCGTCGGGCGCCTGGGCGATGTATTCGGGCGGCGGCGACTGCTGCTGATCGGCATCGGCATTTTCACCAGCGCTTCGTTGTGCTGTGCACTGGCTCCGGGGCTGGGCTGGTTGATCGGTGCGCGGGCGGTGCAGGGCCTTGGCGCAGCGATCATGTTTGCCTTGACCGTGGCGCTGGTGGCGGATGCGGTGCCCAAGACAAGGGCGGGCAGTGCGATGGGTTTGCTCGCCACCATGTCGGCCACCGGCACCAGCCTTGGGCCGTCGCTGGGTGGACTGCTGATTGCGCATGTCGGCTGGCCGTCGATCTTTGTCCTCAACGTGCCGTTGGGTCTGCTCAATGCATGGCTGGTGTATCGCTACTTGCCGGCGGATCGCCCGGCGAAGTCGAGTGTTGCGTTTGATTATCTCGGCAGCGCAGTGCTGGTGATGACGCTGGCGACCTATGCGCTGGCGATGACGCTGCAAGGGTTCACCCTGATATTGCTGCTGCTCAGCCTGTGCGGTGCGGGTCTGTTTATCGCGGTCGAGATGAAAGCCAGGACGCCGCTGCTGTGTCTGGCATTGTTCGCTGATGTGCACCTGAGCAGCAGCCTCGCGCTGACGCTGCTGGTGACGACCGTGATGATGACCACGCTGGTGGTCGGGCCGTTTTACTTGAGTCGCGGATTGGGGCTGAGCAGCACCGTAGTCGGTCTGGCGTTGTCGGTCGGGCCACTGCTGGCAGCGTGCGGCGGGGTGCCGGCCGGGCGTCTGGTGGATCGCTTCGGTGTGCGGCGGGTGGTGCCGGGCGCGTTGCTCGGAATGGTCGGTGGTTGCAGTTTGTTGGCGTTGTTGCCGATGAGTCTCGGTCTGCCGGCATATCTGCTGCCGATGGCGGTGATTGCCAGCAGTTACGCGTTGTTCCAGGCAGCGAACAATACCGGGTTGATGAGTGCGGTCAGTCAGGATCAGCGCGGCGTGGTATCGGCCTTGCTCGGGCTGGCGCGCAATCTGGGTTTGATCACCGGCGCGGCGGCCATGGGCGCGGTGTTTGCTTTCGCTACAGGAAACCCGACGCAAGCCCCGGCCGCAGTCATCGGCAGCGGCTTGCACAGCACGTTTGGTGTTGCGGCGGCGCTGATGGTCGCGGCCCTGATCACCAGCCGAACCCGCATCACCCGTGGACGCGGCCAACCCAGCCAAAACGCGGCTGACTGAAACAACCCCTGTAGGAGCTGCGGCACGCTGCGATCTTTTGACGTTGCTTTAAGAGCAAGATCAAAAGATCGCAGCGTGCCGCAGCTCCTACAGGATTCTCAGCTGGCGTGAGTGCTCAGGATACTCGCCACTTGCTGTGGCTGGCAGTTGAGGTACGGCGACGACTTCAGCCAGCGCTGGTCCGGGTACCAGGAGAACATGAACTGGCCGTCCTTGAGTTTGTCGATCACCTGCTTTGCCACTTGCGGGCGCACCGCCGGGCAACCCTGGCTACGCCCGATACGGCCCTGACGCTTGCTCCACAACGGATTCACGTAATCGGCGGCGTGGATCACGATGGCGCGGTCGCGGGCCAGGTCATTGAAGCCCGGTTCCAGACCGTCCATGCGCAGCGAATAACCGTGCGTGCCCTTGTAGCTTTCCTGGGTGCGGAACAGACCGAGGCTGGACTGGTAACTGCCTTCGCGGTTGGAAAACTGGGTGGCGAAGTTTTCCCCGGAGTTCGAACCATGGGCGACCAGATCGCGCAGCACCAGTTTCTTTCTGCTCAGATCGAAGATCCACAGTCGGCGGGCGGTGGAGGGTTGCGAATAGTCGATGATCGCCAGGTGCCGCGAAGGTTTCGCGCCATTGTTGACCGCGCACTGCATGGCGTTGAGAGCACCTTTCAGCGCCTGGGGATTGAGTTCCGGCGCGGCGTGCGCGAGGCTGGTGAAGAGAACCGGCGATGGCTTGCCGGCGGCAAAAGCTGGGCTGCTCACGGCGACGAGGGTCGCGGTGGTCAGCAGAAGTCGGCGCAAAAACGTCAACATTTATAAAGTGTCCTCACTTGCTACTTAATTTGGCACTTTGGCTCCTGACTCCCAGTCATACCCACAGACCCCTGATTCGGGCCTGACTGTTCAGCGCACCTGATGTAAGGTTGACCGTCATTGAGACGGCCACGGATTGGAGTAAAGCAGTTGTTCAAAAAGTACGCATGCTACTTGAGCATTGGTTTGCTCGCTGCGCCGTTTGTCGCTTGCGCCGATGGGCCGCTGCCGCCGTTGCAGACCCTGCCGACGCCACCGGCCGAGATGCCGGTGGAGCCGCAAAGTCCGCTGCAGGCGGTGCTGATCGGTTTGCCGCAGGCGTGCCCGGCGATTGCTGCGCACCTGAGTGGCCCGGCGCTGACGCAACTGCAAGCGTTCTACCAGCAACAGGACTGGCTGCCGGTGTGGGCCAGTGAATCCGGGCGTTTGCCGGCCTTGCGCGCGCAGTTGCAGCTGTTGGCCGACGATGGCCTCAATCCCAAGCGCTATCCGGTGGCGGCCAATCCGCCGCAGGATGGTGAGTTGTGCGCCGATATCGACATCAGCCGCTCTTACTTGCAAGCCCTGCAGGACCTGCATTACGGGCGCTTGCTGCAGTCGCATTTCGAACCGCTGTGGCATTCCGATGACACGCCGCGTGATCGTCAGGCCGAACTGCTCGCGATCGCCGGCCCCGGCCTGCACGACATCAAGGCCGCGTTCGATCTGGCGCGTCCGCGTCTGGCGCAGTACCAAAGCCTGCGACACCTCTATGCCAGCCAACGGCTGCAAGCCTTGCCACACTGGCAGTCGGTGGGCAACGGCCCGCTGCTGCGTCCGGCGATGGAAGACAAACGCGTGCCGGAACTGGCCCAGCGCCTGTACAACGAGGGCTACCTGACCCATGCCATCGGCACGCCCGGCAATGCCTATGAGGGTGTGCTGGTGGAAGCGGTGAAAAGCTTCCAGGCCAACCATTCGTTGCAGGCCGACGGGGTGGTCGGGCCGGGGACGATTGCCGAACTCAACATCAGTCCGCTGACGCGTCGCGAACAATTGCGGGTCAACCTCGAGCGTTTCCGCTGGCTGGCCCAGGACATGGAACCCGACGGTTTGCTGGTCAATGTCGCCGCTGCCGAACTGACGCTGTATCAGGGCGGGGTGCCCGTCTGGCAGACCCGTACCCAGGTCGGTCGCGCCGAACGCCAGACCCCGCTGCTCAAATCCCGGGTCACGCGCCTGACCCTGAACCCGACGTGGACCGTGCCGCCGACCATCTGGAAAGAAGACAAGCTGCCGGCGATCCGCAAGGACCAGACCTTCCTCAGTCGGCAGAATCTGCAAGTCCTCGACGCCCATGGCCAGCCATTGGCCGCAGCGGACATCGACTGGGACAACCCCGGCAACATCATGCTGCGCCAGGATGCCGGGCCGCGTAATCCGCTGGGGCAACTGGTGATCCGCTTCCCCAACCCGTTCGCGGTCTACCTGCACGATACGCCGAGCAAGGCGTTGTTCGACAAAGGCCCGCGTGCGTTCAGCTCCGGCTGCGTGCGGGTCGAACACCCGATGCAACTGCGTGACCTGCTGCTGACCCCGGCGGAACGCACGCGCACCGACACCTTGCTCGCCACCGGCAGCACCCACGAATTCCGCCTGTCGGCACCGGTGCCGATCCTGATGACCTACTGGACGGCGCAGGTCGGCAAGGATGGGCAGGTGCGTTATGCGCCGGATATCTATAGCCGCGACGAGGCCCTGTTGGCCGGGTTGGATCGGGCACACTGATCCCCAGTCATCCACACAACCCTGTAGGAGTGAGCCTGCTCGCGATAGCGTCAAGTCAGGCGACAGCAATGCTGAATGTACTGACCCCTTCGTGAGCAAGCCCACTCCCACATTTGGATTTTCAGTGTGTCAGTCAGTGTGATTCGGCGTCGGTCCGCAGCGTCTAGCCCCAGTGTCCCCGCAATCCCATGGGGCGAGACTTCGGAACCCGGCATGCAAGCGCTGTTGAACGAGATTCTTGATGCTGTCCGGCCCCTGATCGGGCAGGGCAAAGTGGCTGACTACATTCCCGCCCTTGGCACCGTGCCGGCCAATCAGCTGGGCATCGCCGTGTATGGCAACGACGGCGAAATGTATTGCGCCGGCGACGCCGAGACGCCGTTCTCGGTGCAGAGTATTTCCAAGGTGTTCAGTCTGGTGCAGGCCATCGAGCATTCCGGCGAGGCGATCTGGGAGCGTCTGGGGCATGAGCCGTCCGGCCAGCCATTCAACTCGCTGGTGCAGCTGGAGTTCGAACGCGGGCGCCCGCGCAACCCGTTCATCAATGCCGGGGCGCTGGTGATCTGCGATATCAACCAGTCGCGATTCGCCGCGCCGGCCTTGTCGATGCGTGACTTCGTGCGGCGTCTGTCGGGCAATCCGCAGGTGATTGTCGACGGCAAGGTCGCCGAATCCGAATACCAGCATCGCGCCCGCAACGCGGCCATGGCTTACCTGATGCAATCGTTCGGCAACTTCCACAACGATGTCGAAGCGGTGCTGCGCAGCTACTTCAGTCACTGCGCGCTGCGCATGAACTGCATCGACCTGGCCCGCGCATTCTGCTTCCTCGCCAATGACGGTTTCTGCAAACACAGCGGCGAACAGATCTTCACTCGTCGCCAGACCCAGCAGGTCAACTCGATCATGGCCACCAGCGGGCTGTACGACGAGGCCGGCAACTTCGCCTACCGCGTCGGCTTGCCGGGTAAAAGCGGGGTCGGCGGCGGCATCGTCGCGGTCGTGCCGGGGCAGTTCACGGTGTGCGTGTGGTCGCCGGAGCTCAACGCCGCCGGCAACTCGCTGGCGGGGATGGCGGCGCTGGAAATGCTCAGCTCGCGGATTGGCTGGTCGGTGTTCTGACCCGATCTTCCAAACACCACAAAACTCTGTGGGAGCTGGCTTGCCAGCGATAGCGGTGGTTCAGCAACATCAATGCCGGGCTTGCCGGCCCTATCGCTGGCAAGCCAGCTCCCACAGGTTTGATGGTGTTCGTAGAAGGTGTGTTTCAGCGCAGAATCCGCTACATTTTCCGGCCGCCCCTCATATGGTGAATCCGCTTCATGTCTCTTGCGCTCGAACGTCTAGTCGCTGGCACGCCGATCCCTTTCGCTGGTAACCGCGTGAGCGTGGTCAGCCCCGAACTGGCGGCGCGGTTTCAGCCCGGTGACCACCTGCTGGTCGAGCAGGTGAGTGGCGAGCTGTTGCTGATCCCGGTGGTCGATCAACAGGCGGCCGCGGTGGCGATCGAACGTGCGGAGGCGGCCTTCACTGCGCTATCGGCAGTGTCCGATGAGGCGATCAGCCGCTTCTTCGATCTGTTCGCGCAACGCCTGGAAACCCCGGAATGCTGGACCCTGATCGAAGCGGCGAACCTGGCCGACATCGAACGCGCCAAAGCCCGTGGCCGCTCGACCACTCGACTGCTCGCCGACGAGCGCATGCGCCGCGACATGATCGCCGGTCTGCGCGCCTGGCGTGATGCGCCGGCCACGCGCGGCAAGGTCATCAGCAGCGTCGAACACGACGGCTGGAAGGTCGAGCAAGTGGTGTCGCCATTGGGCATCGTCGCGTTCGTGTTTGAAGGACGACCGAACGTGTTCGCCGATGCTGCGGGCGTACTGCGCACCGGCAACACCGCAGTACTGCGCATCGGCAGCGACGCATTAGGTACCGCGCAAGCGATCGTCACTCACGCGCTGAACCCGGCGCTGGCCGATGCCGGTCTGCCGGCGGGTGCGGTGTCGCTGGTGGAAAGCGTCAATCATGCGGCCGGTTGGGCGATGTTCGCCGACCGGCGCTTGTCGCTGGCGGTGGCCCGGGGTTCGGGGCGCGCGGTCAGCCAGTTGGGCAGCATCGCCCAGCAGGCGGGCACGGCGGTCAGCCTGCATGGCACTGGCGGTGCGTGGCTGGTTGCGGATCGTGCTGCCGACGCTACGCGTTTTGCCGCCGTGGTGCGCAACTCGCTGGATCGCAAAGTCTGCAACACCCTCAACGTCTGCCTGATTCAACGCGATCGCGCTGCCGAACTGCTGCCGCTGTTTCTCGATGCGCTGAAGCAGGCCGGCAGCGCACGCGGGCAGGGCTGCAAATTGCACATCGTCACAGGCAGCGAAAGTTACCTGCCAGCTGAGTGGCAGAATGCGACGGTCGAGGTCTATCGCGCCGAGGGGTATCAGACTGAATCCCTGGCCGAACCACTGGCCGAGTCCGAGCTGGGTCGCGAGTGGGAATGGGAGGAAACCCCGGAAGTCAGCCTGATGATCGTCGACGATCTGGACCAGGCGATTGCGCTGTTCAACCGCTACAGCCCGCAATTCACGGTGTCGTTGATCAGTGAGGACGCGGCTGCTCAGGAGCGCTTTTACAACGCGGTGAATGCGCCGTTCGTGGGCAACGGGATTACCCGTTGGGTCGATGGTCAGTACGCGCTGAACAAGCCGGAACTGGGGCTTTCGAACTGGGAGAGCGGGCGCTTGTTTGCACGCAGTGCGATTCTTTCGGGGGATGGCGTGTTTACGGTGCGTAGCCGTATGACCCAGATCGACCTCAGCGTAAAACGCTGATCTGAACACCAAACCTGTGGCGAGGGAGCTTGCTCCCGCTGGTCTGCGCAGCAGACCCAAAAAAGCGAGGGCCGCTACGCGCCCCAGCGGGAGCAAGCTCCCTCGCCACAGGGTTGTGCCATTCTCCTTCAGGCGGCTGCGCTGGTGTTTGCCTGAATGGCGCAAGTCGCTGGCTGCTCAGCCAACGGCACAAACGTGCGGCGGTCTGCCGCCAGCGCGTCAATCGAGCCGGTCTCGATGTCATACACCCAACCATGCAGATTGAGCAGGCCTTTCTCCTGGGCCAGGCGCACGCTCGGGTGGGTCTGAATATTCGCCAGTTGCGCGATCACATTTTCCCGCACCATCGAACTCAATTTTGCCGCGTCATTGGCATGCGGCCGCGCCTCGTTGACCACTTTCGCCGACTCGGCATGTTGCAGCCAGCCGCTGACGGCGGGCAGGTGATCCATGCATTTGCACTGGGCAATCGCCGTCATCGCGCCACAATCGGAGTGGCCGCAGATCACGATGTCGGTCACCCCCAGCACCGCCACTGCATATTCCACCGTCGCCGAAACCCCGCCTGGATGCGGGCTGTAGGACGGCACGATATTGCCTGCGTTACGAATCACGAACAGCTCGCCGGGTTCTTGCTGGGTCAGCAGTTCCGGCACCACGCGGCTGTCGGAACAGGTGATGAACAAGGTGCCGGGTTGCTGGGTGGTCGCCAGGTGTTTGAACAATTCTGTGCGTTGCGGGAAGGCTTCGTTCTGGAACTTCAGGAAACCGTCGATCAGGGCTTGCATGGGCGTGTCCTCATTGAACAAAAGAGCGGTCGGCCCGCACGCGGGGTGCGGGCCGTGGCAGATCAGAACGGACGCAGCGGCAGGAACTTGCCGTCGAGGGTGACCACGGCGCGGGAGCCGCCTTCCGGGTCTTCGACTTTCTTGATGTCGAGCTTGAAGTTGATGGCGCTGATGATGCCGTCGCCGAACTGCTCGTGCACCAGAGCTTTGAGGGTGGTGCCGTAGATCTGGATCATCTCGTGGAAGCGGTAGATGGTCGGGTCGGTCGGCACGCCGCTGAGGCTGCCACGCAGCGGGATGATCTGCAGGGCGGCAACGGCGTCGGCGTCCAGCTCGAGTTTGTCGCCGACCACTTGCGCGGCCTCTTGCGGCAACGGGTGCTGGCCGAGCAGGGCAGCGGTGACGTAGGCCAGGCTCAGGCCGGTACCATCGGCCAGATCCTGCCATGACAAATTCTTGCGGGCCTTGATGTCGAGAATGCGGGTGGTCAGGGCCAGGCTGGCATCGTTGTAGGCGTGGGACTGTTGCATGGTGTCACTCCTTTCAAGGTTGGCTTGCTGTGTGGGAGCCATCTTCTGCCGATTGATCCATAGCGTCCAAGACCGATATACAATGCTTCGCATAAGTCCTGCCTATAGATGGTGAGTCCCATGCTGTTGCGACATTTGCGTTATCTGCTGGCCGTGGCCGATCACGGCGGCTTCACCCGGGCGGCGGAGGCATTGCACGTGTCGCAGCCAACGCTGTCGCAACAGATCCGCCAACTCGAAGAAAGCCTCGGGGTGAACCTGTTCGACCGCACCTCGCGCACGGTCAAACCCACCGATGCCGGCGAGGCCTACATCGAATGCGCGCGGCGGGTACTGGTCGAGCTGGAGGCGGGCAAGCGCGCACTGCATGACGTGAAGGATCTGACCCGTGGCAGCTTGCGCCTGGCCATGACCCCGACGTTCATGGCCTATCTGGTCGGGCCTTTGGTGCGCGACTTCGCGGCGCGCTATCCGGGCATTCATCTGCAGATTTTCGAACTGTCGATGGACGATATCGAAGCCGGGCTGGCGGATGATTCGCTGGACCTCGCAATTGCCTTTACCCCGGTTCGCCACCCGGACATCGAGTGCATTCCGGCGTTTACCGAAACCCTGGGGATCATGATCGGGCGCGAGCATCCGTTGTACGAAAGCGCTTCGGTGCTGACGGCGAGTGACCTTGCGCACCTGGATTTCGCCTTGTTGGCGCCGGACTTCATCACCCGGTTATCGATTGATGAGTATTTTCGTCAGCAGGGGATCACGCCGCAGGTGCGGATAGAAGTGAACTCGGTGAGTACGTTGCTGGAAGTGGTGCGTCATGCACCGATGGCAACGATGTTGCCCGAGGCGATTGCCACCGAGGATCGGGCGTTGCGTCGCTTGAAAGTCGAGAATGAAGCGCCGCAGCGCGGGGCGGCGTTGTTGCGGCGGCGCAATAATTATCACAGTGCGGCGGCAGTGGCGTTTATGAATCTGGTACTGGAAACGAAAATCTAACCAACGACACATTCCCCCTGTAGGAGTGAGCCTGCTCGCGATTGCGGTGGATCATTCAATACTGAAGTGCCTGATCTACCGCTATCGCGAGCAGGCTCACTCCTACAGGTGATGTGTTGAGTTCTTGATGTAAAAAAGGGCCTGCTTCTTTTGGAAGCAGGCCCTTTTATTTATTGAAGTTTTAACTCAGTAGAACCGATCAATCACCCGAACTTCATTCTTGTTCTGCATCGAATCCCACGCCTGTTTCAGCGTCTGCAGGACATTGCCGATGAAGTCCTTGTCGGCCGCCGCTTTCTTGCCGACATAACCGTGGCCGCGGCGGTACATCTTCAGGCGGGCCAGCAGGTTCTGGTGGCTGCGGTCGAATTCTTCTTCACCAGTGTGGGGCGACAGGCAGTCAATATGCACCTGACCCGACTTGCTGATCCAGAGAATGTGGCTGTCGTGGCTGTCTTTTTGCGCAGCGAACATACGAGCCAGTTCTTCGATAGTAGGTTGATTGTTCAGATTCATGATTTTTGCCCCTTGACCAGTCTGGTGATCTTTCAAAGTTGATTCGCTAATACAGGTAGCCCATCGGTTAGTTGATCCCTGGCACCGAAACCAGGACGTCAGCGGTCGCCCGTGTGAAGTACGGGGTCATGCGTCTGTTGCAT